>JANMJC010000373.1:0-1808 GCA_031371185.1 Paracoccaceae bacterium
TGGGCCCGCGATCTGCCGGGCAGCTTCGTGAACCAGCGTCCCGAACCGGCCCCGGACCCGCAGTTGGTGGTTCTGAACGAGGGGCTGGCGCGCGATCTGGGCCTTGACCTGCAGACCCTGGCGCAAGAGGGGGCGGCGTGGTTTTCGGGGGCCGCCGTGCCACCGGGGGCCGATCCCGTGGCTCTGGCCTATGCGGGGCACCAGTTCGGCGGCTTTTCCCCGGTTCTGGGCGACGGGCGCGCCCATCTTCTGGGAGAGTTCACCGGCCCTGATGGCCGGCGTTGGGATCTGCAACTGAAAGGCTCGGGCCGCACGCCGTTTTCGCGCGGCGGCGATGGCAAGGCCGCCCTGGGGCCGATGCTGCGCGAATTCCTGATCTCCGAGGCGATGGCGGCCAATGGCGTGCCCACGACCCGCGCGCTGGCCGTCGCGACCACCGGAGAGCAGATCTGGCGCGACAGCGGCAAGCTGCCCGGTGCTGTGGTGGCGCGCGTGGCCGCCAGCCATATCCGCGTCGGGTCCTTCCAGTATTTCGCGGCGCGCCAGGACCATGACCGCCTGCGCGCGCTTCTGGCCTACACCATCGCGCGCCACGACCCGGACCTTGCCCCCGGCGACGGCCTTGGGCTGTTTGACCGGGTTGCGGCGCGGCAGGCCCGGCTGATCGCGCAATGGATGGGGCTTGGGTTTGTTCACGGCGTGATGAACACCGACAACATGGCGCTGTCGGGCGAAACCATCGACTACGGCCCCTGCGCCTTCATGGAGGCCTATGATCCGGCCACGGTGTTTTCGTCGATCGACCGGCAGGGCCGCTATGCCTATGCCAATCAGCCGCTGATCCTGGGCTGGAATCTGGCGCGTCTGGCAGAGGCCCTGCTGCCGTTCTTTCACGCCGACCCCGACCGCGCGGTTGATCTGGCCAACGAAAGACTCGAAGGGATTGCCGCGACCTATCAGAAGGAATGGCTGGCCGTGATGCGGGCAAAGCTGGGGCTGCAGGGGCAAGAGGCGGGTGATCTTGCGCTGGCACAAGACCTTCTGGCCGCGATGCAGGGGCAGGGGGCGGACTGGACGCTGACCTTTCACCGCCTGGCCCGGGCCGTGCAGGCCGGGGCCCCGGCCCTTTCGGGCCTGTTCGCCGACCCCACCGCGCTGCACCTCTTGCTGACGCGCTGGCGGGCGCGTCTGGCACCGGGGGCCGAAGACCGGCTTGCCGCCGCCAACCCGGCGGTCATTCCGCGCAACCATCTGGTGGAACAGGCGCTTGACGCCGCCACTTTGGGGGATCTGGCCCCGTTCCATGCCCTTCTGGCCGCCGTCCGCCGCCCGTTCAAGGCGCAAGAGCCTTTCACCCTGCCTGCCCCCACCGGTTTCGGCGCCTATGTGACCTTTTGCGGCACCTGAGGCGAATGCGCTGCCCTTCCGTCCGTCTCTGGTTGACGCCCTGGGCCAATCCCCGTCTAATCGCGCGATGAACCCCCGCTCGGAAATCCACGACCGGCTGGCCGCCTCGCTGCGCGAGGCGCGCAAGGCGCGCGGGCTGTCGCTGGATGCGGTGGCCAAATTGTCGGGGGTCAGCCGGTCGATGGTCAGCCAGATCGAGCGCGGCGAAAGCTCTCCGACGGTGGCGACGCTGTGGAACCTGACCCAGGCCCTGCAGGTGGATTTTGCCGGGCTCCTGGAAGACAAGCCCGAACCCGGCATCGTGGTGGTGCGCGCGACGGCGGCGCCGGTCATCCACGGGCGCGGCACCGGCGTGCAGATCCGCATCCTGTCGCCCGCCGAAAGCGTGGGTGAACACGAGG
>JANMJC010000419.1:0-2336 GCA_031371185.1 Paracoccaceae bacterium
CACCTCGGGGCCGAAGCCCTCGGCGCGGGTCTTTTCGTACATCTCGGTGATGCCGTCGCCTGCGGCCAGCTTGGCGCGGTGGCCATAGCGCACCCCGTCATAGCGCGCGAGGTTGGACGAGGCTTCGGCCGGCGCCACCACATAATAGGCCGGCAGGGCGTATCTGGTATGAGGCAGCGAGATGTCCACGATCTCGGCCCCCGCATCGCGCATCATCGCCACGCCGTCCGCCCACAGGGCTTCGATTTCGGCCGGCATGCCGTCCATGCGGTATTCGCGCGGAATGCCGATCTTGCGGCCGCGAATGTCCCCGGTCAGCGCCGCCTCGAAATCGGGCACGGCCAGATCGGCGCTGGTGCTGTCGCGGGGGTCGTGGCCCGCCATGGCACCCAGCATGATCGCCGCGTCGCGCACGGATTTGGTCATGGGCCCGGCCTGATCCAGCGACGAGGCAAAGGCCACGACGCCCCAACGGCTGACCCGGCCATAGGTCGGCTTGATGCCGGTGATGCCGACAAAGGCCGCGGGCTGGCGGATCGACCCGCCGGTATCCGTGCCGGTCGCGGCCAGACACAGATCAGCCGCAACCGCCGCCGCCGAACCGCCCGAAGAGCCGCCCGGGGTCAGCGGCGTGTCATCATTGCCGCGCCGCCACGGGTTGACCGCATTGCCATAGCACGAGGTCTCGTTGCTGGACCCCATGGCAAATTCGTCCATGTTCAGCTTGCCCAGCATGACCGCCCCGGCACCGAACAGCTTTTCGGTGACCGTGCTTTCATATTCCGGCCTGAACCCGCGCAGGATGTTCGACCCGGCCTGGCTTGGCACGCCCCTGGTGCAGAAAAGGTCCTTGATCCCCACAGGAATGCCGCACATGTCCGGGGCATCGCCCGCCGCCAGCCGCGCATCGGCCGCCCGTGCCTGCGCCAGAGCGATCTCGGGTGTCTTGTGGACAAAGGCGTTCAGCGCGTCGCCCGCGTCGATGGCCGTCAGGCAGGACATCGTCAGATCGACGGCCGAGATTTCTCCCGCGCGCAGCGCATCGCGCGCGGCGGCAATGGTCCAGGTGTTCGGGGTCATGTCAGGCACGCTCATTCCACCACCTTCGGCACCGCAAAGAAACCCTCGCGCGCATCGGGCGCGTTTTTCAGGACCTGCGCCTGAATGTTGCCGTCCGTCACCAGATCCGCCCGCCGTTTCAGCCGCATCGGCGTGACCGAGACCATCGGCTCGATGCCGGTCACGTCGACCTCGTTCAGCTGTTCCATGAAGCCCAGAATGCCCGAAAGCTGTTCGGCCAATCTGGGCAATTGCGCCTCTTCCACCCGGATGCGGGCAAGCTTGGCCACCTTTCGGGCGGTGTCGATGTCGATGGACATGGGGCATGCCTTCCTGATTGCGCGGCACCTTCGTTTACCGGGGCCCGCGCAGGGGCGCAAGTTCTTCCCGACCGTTTTGACGGCTGCGCGAAGGGCTCTTTCCTTGCGCGCGCCGCAGGCTAGACTTCGTCCCGTCAGCAAGGGGGACTGCATGAAAATCATCTGGTTGGGCCATTCTTCGTTTCGGATCGAGATCGAACGGGCGGTGCTGCTGATCGACCCCTGGCTGACCGGCAATCCGATGTTTCCAAGCGACCAGCGGTCCGGGGCCATTGCGGGCGCCACCCATATCCTGTTGACCCATGGTCACGGCGACCATCTGGGCGACAGCTGTGCGATTGCCCGCGAAATGGATATCGCCGTGCACGGTATCTACGATCTGACCGAGTTTCTGGCAACGCGCGACGGGATCAGGACCCTTGGTTTCAACAAGGGCGGCACGGTGGATATGAACGGCGCCCGGGTGACCATGGTCAACGCCTGTCATTCCTCCTCGACCGAAGGGGGCAATGTCGGGTCAGAAGCCGGGTTCATGATCGCGGGCGAGGGCCACGTGATCTATGTCTCGGGCGATACCGACATCATGGCCGACATGGACTGGATGGGCGATCTGCACAAGCCGGACATCGGCATTCTGGCGGCGGGCGGCCATTACACGATGGACATGGCGCGCGCCGCCTATGCCGCAGGGCGCTATTTCAACTTCAAGACCGTGATCCCCTGCCATTACCGAACCTTCCCGCTGTTGGCGCAGGATGCAGGCGTCCTGGCGGCGGGATTGCCCGGCGTGCAGGTGATCGAGCCGCAGGTGATGCAGGCGATCGAGGTGTAACGCCCAACCTGTTGAAACGTGCCGCCCGGCCAGGCTGAGCGGAAAAGGTCGAACTTCTGGGAGAGGTTCGGCCCCGGTCACGCGAACCAGGTCAGACGGGTCGGTCGGGAAGGAACAACACAGGG
>JANMJC010000424.1:0-5807 GCA_031371185.1 Paracoccaceae bacterium
GGTTGGGGCGGGCGGGCGGGCTGGGTTGCGGACGAAAGGACATGGAACGCCTTGGCAAGGATGTTTCGTTCGGAGTTGCCGTTTCGTTAGATTATTGCGCACTGACCCGCAAGGGCAATTCGCAGACGCAGCAAGGCCCGCTGCACTTGCGAAGCTACACGGCGCGTGCCCGGTTGTTGCGCGGCTGATGTTCAACTTCGGCCAGGCCCAGCACTTCCAGAACCGGAACCACATAATTGGCAAAGCGCCCGCGGTAGCCCTTGCGCAGACCGTAATAGCCCCCAACCGGATTGCCCGCGTCGCGCGCCCAGGCCTCGATCGAGCCGGCGGGGCAGGGTTTGCCTTCGTCGGCATTGCCAAGGGCAATCCAGCCGCCCTGCGCCTTCAACAGGGCATGGCAATCGTCGATCGCCCGCAGGTGGTATGACAGTTGCGTCGCGCCGACCTGCACCAAAAGGCGCGGCGGCGTCGCGTGAGGGTCGCGCCAGACCTGAAAATCCGAGGTCAGCGACGGGGTTTTCAAAAGCCAGGGGTCGTCTTTTTCGCCGGTTCCAAAGGTCACGGGGTTCATGCTTCGGCTGCCTTCTGCAAAGCGTCCGCAAATTGGCGGAACGCCGGGTTGAGATCGGGAAGTTTCGGAAAGATCAGCGCGGCAAGCGGGCCGGAGTAGTCTTCGCGCAGGATGAATTCGGTTCGGTCGGGGGTCAAGGGTTCAAGGGTGAAAACCCTTGTGCCGGTGAACAGGCCCAAAGGCATGCCGCCCTGCCAGATCATGCGGCGGGCAGGAACAAATTCGCGGACACGCAGGCGAAAGGCGCGGTCAGGGGCAACTTCGGACCAGAGTTTCAGGCGGGCGCCCAAACTGATCCGACCTTCAATCCGCAGAATGCCAAAGCCCTTTTGCAGACGGGCGGCATCGGTCAGAATTTCCCAGATTTTCTGGGGCGGGGCGTCGATGACGCGGCGGGTTTCAAAAAAGCGCATGGGGTCCTCGGGCTTGACGTCGGCCCATCTTGCAGGCTTTAACAGGACATCTCCTGTCATGTTCCCTAGGCCCCGATGCGCGCCTCCCGGCTTTTGCAGATCCTGTTGTTGCTGCAAAACCGCGGCAAGCTGACCGCGGGACAGCTTGCCGCCGAGCTGGAGGTCGACCGTCGCACGATCCTGCGCGATGTCGATGCCTTGAACGAAGCCGGTCTGCCGGTCCTGACCCAGGCAGGCTATGGCGGCGGCATCGTGCTGGGCTTTGACTATCGCACCCGGCTGACCGGCCTGACCCCGGACGAGGCCGAAGCCATGGCCCTGATCCTGACGCTGATGCCGCAGGAACTGGCCGATCTGAGCCTGACGCAGGCGGGGATGCGGGCGCAGGCCAAGCTGCGCGAGGCGTTTCCCGATCAGACGCGCCACCAGATGGCCGCGATGCTGGCGCGGTTCACCGTGGCCTACGCACCGCCCGTCCCGGCCGATCCCCGGCGCGAGGCGCTAGGCCGCGCGGTGCGCGAGCGGCGCATGGTCTGGCTGCAGGCCAATCGGGCCTCCGGGATTCTGGTGCATCCCGTCGGTCTGGAACTGTCGCCTGCGGGCTGGACGCTGGTCTGCGGGCTGACCCAGACCCGATATCCCGAGGCGGACTGGGGCAATCTGACCCTTTCAGCCCGCCGCTTTGCCTCCTGAAGGGGTTGACCGCGCCGCCCGCGCCCGTCAGGAAGCGGGGAACCCCGAAAGAGGCACGCATGGAACAGCGCAAATCAAAGCCCTTCAACCAGAGGATCCGCATCTGGGCCCTGCGGGCCTTTGCCGCGCTGGTTCTTTTGCCGGTCGTTGTTCTGACAAGGCCCCTGTGGGAGGCCGGCTGTGCGCGCGACCTGACCCGGCTTGCCGGCACCTTGCTGATCGTGACGGGGGTTCTGGGGCGGTTCTGGGCGATCCTGTACATCGGAACGCGCAAGAACAAGCTGATCATGCAGGACGGCCCCTATTCGATCTGCCGCCATCCCTTGTACCTGTCCTCGACGCTCGGGGTGGCCGGGTTCGGGCTTTTGCTGGGCTCGCTGGTGATCGCGGCCTTCTTGACGCTGGCGGTCTTTGCGATCCTGAACGCAACCGCCAGCCGCGAGGAGGCCTATCTGCGCCGCGAGTTCGGACCGGCCTATGACGATTACGCCGCCCGTGTTCCCCGGATCCTGCCGCGCCTGTCCGGCTTTCACACCCCCGACACCATCACGGTGCAGATCGGCCCGCTGAAAATGACCTGTGCCGATGCGCTGGTCTTTCTGGGCTGTCTGCCGCTGGCCATGGTGATCGACTGGCTGCGCGCGGCTGCGATCTTTCCGATGCTGGTTCTTCCCTGACCCCTCTTCCCCGAACTTTGACCCCGAGGCCCCATGTCACGCACGGTTTACGTCAATGGCGATTACCTTCCCGAGGCCGAGGCCCGGGTTTCGGTCTTTGACCGCGGCTTTCTGATGGCGGACGGGGTTTACGAGGTCACCTCGGTGCTGGGGGGCAAGCTGATCGACTTTGGCGGCCATTGCGCACGTCTGGCGCGGTCCCTGGCCCAGTTGGAGATGACCAACCCGCATGACGATGCGGAATGGCTGGCGATCCATCGGGCGATGGTGGTGGCCAATGGCATCGAAGACGGGATGATTTACCTGCAGGTCACGCGCGGCAACCCCGGCGACCGGGATTTCGCCTATCCGGGGCCAGAGGTGACGCCGACCGTGGTGCTGTTCACCCAGTCCAAGCCGGGGCTGGCCGACAGTCCGGCGGCGAAAACCGGCTGGAAGGTGATCTCGATTCCCGATCTGAGATGGGACCGTCGCGACATCAAGACGGTGCAGCTTTTGTACCCTTCGATGGGCAAGATGGCGGCCAAGAAGGCGGGTGTCGATGACAGTTGGTTCGTGCAGGACGGCGTGGTGACCGAAGGCACCTCGAACAACGCCTATATCGTCAGGGGGTCGAAAATCATCACCCGCCCCGTCAGCCACGACATCCTGCACGGCATCACCCGCGTCGCCGTGCTGAGGCTTGCGGCCGAGGCGCAGATGGAGGTCGAAGAGCGGGCCTTTTCCATCGCCGAAGCGCAGGGCGCGGACGAGGCTTTTGTCACCTCGGCCAGCGCATTCGTGATGCCGGTGGTGCAGATCGACGGTGCCGACGTGGGGACGGGCACACCCGGCCCGGTCGCTGCCCGTCTGCGCGAGATCTATCTGGACGAGATGCGCCGCGCGGCGATCTGACGGATCGGGACGGCCCCTCTTGCGGTCTGGCCCGGCATGAGGCTGACGACGGTCGGGGGGTCAACCTTTCCCGGGGGACTCGCCGCCGACATTGTCGCGGTAGGCACCTTTGAAGGCAGCTTGCTGATCGGCGCTGGCGGCGCGCTGGTTCTGCGCCAACCACTCGCCATAGGGCATCCGGTAGACGATTTCGCGCGCCTGATCCTTGGTCATGGCCATCCCGCCGGCCGTGGCGGCCTCTTGATACCAGCGGCTCAGACAGTTGCGGCAGAACCCGGCAAGGTTCATCAGGTCGATGTTCTGCACTTCGGGGCGGGCGACCAGAAGATGGTCCATCAGCGCGCGAAAGGCGGCGGCTTCCAGTTTCTCGCGGGTGGCATCGTCCATCGGGGGTCCTTTCAGGGCACAAGGCCAAGGGCGCGGGCCCCGGCCAACAGGCTTTCGGCCCGCACATGCACCCCGGGGTCCGGGGCCAGATGCTGTTGGTCGGGAACATGAACCACGGTCATGCCCGCGGCAAGGGCGGCAAGGGCGCCGGGCAGGGAATCCTCGAAGGCGATGCACAGGGCGGGATCGACGCCCAGACCAAGGGCCGCGTGCAGGTACAGGTCGGGCGCCGGTTTGGGGCGGGTGACCCGGTCGCGGCCATGAATATGGGCGGGATCAAAGCGGTGAAGAATGCCCGCCTGCCGCAGGGTGCGGTGCGCGCTGTCGGTGCGCGAATTGGTGGCCAGCGCAAAGGGCAGCGACAGCGCGTCCAGCCGGTCCAGAAGTTCGCTCACCCCGGGACGCAGGGCGATGCCCTTGGCAAATTCCGCCTCGATCTCGGCCGCCCAAAGCCGGTTGAAGGCCACCGGATCGAAGGCCGGGCCAAAGGTCGCCGAAAAGATCGCCTCTTCCTGATCCACGGTACCGATCAGACGGTCAAAAATCTCGGGACGTTCGGCAAGTCCAAGCTGGCGCATCGACTTCAGGGCTGCCGAAACCACCAGACGTTCGGTTTCCACAAGGGTGCCGTCCAGATCAAAGATCACCGCGCTGTATTTCAACACGCCTGCACCTGCGCGAAAGCGTCCCTCAGGATCGGGGCCAGCCGGTCGGCCCAGGCCTCCTGCGCCTCGGGGGTGGCAATCAGATCGTTGCGAAGTTCGATCAGGGTGTTGTGGCGGCCGCGCTGAAGGGCGTGCTGGTCGATGGCATCGCCGGGAAGATGACCGGCATAGGGTTCGTTGTCACCGATGCACAGGTCGGGCTCTTGCGACAGGCGGTCGATCAGGACGCGCGAAAGACGGTCATCCAGGTGGGAATACAGCACCCCCACATGCCAGGGGCGCGGCGCGCGGCCGCGCAGGCAGGGGGTGAACGAATGGATCGCCAGGATCACGGTATCGGCACGCCGCGCGGCCAGATCGGCATAGGCCGCGTGATAGGGAAGATACAGCCGGTCCAGACGGTCCCGCAATTCAGACGGCCCGGCGTGGCGGTTGGCCGGAATGATCGTCCCGTCGTACAGACGCATCAACAGGGTCGGATCCTCGATCCCCCGGTTGGCGTCGATGACCAGCCGCGAAAAGCAGCTTTCGATCATCGGGCTGTCCAGACGCGCGGCCAGGGCGCGGGCAAGCCCGGCAGCCCCCACGTCATGGGCGATGTGACGGGCCATGTCCTGCGCCCCGATCCCGAGAGAGCCGCCGCCGACCCATTCGGGAACATGGTTGGACGCATGGTCGCAGGTGACCAGCCAGGGCCCGGAACGCTGCTCTCCACTTATCCTGTAGGCGTTTTCCACGTCGAACTTTCGCTTTGCTTGCTTCTCCCTGCCTTCCCCGTTCGGAAATTGAAAGAGATTCCACGGCGGACTCCAAAAAAGGTAGCGCTAACGGAAGGCGCTGGTTGCCCCGTGGCCGATTTTCGCACATAAGTCGCGCGGCCCGTTCCGGAAACCTTGCCCGATCTGCAGGGCGGCCCGGATTTGGAAACACCAAAGGACATCGCCCATGAGACGCCTCCGCAATGTAAAGATCGTCGCCACGCTTGGCCCGGCCTCCAATGACTACGCGATGATCCGCGCCCTGTTCGAAGCGGGGGCCGATGTGTTCCGCCTGAACATGAGCCACGGGTCGCAGGACGACATCGGCAAACGCCATGCCATTATCCGCAAGGTCGAGGCCGACGTCGGCCGACCGATCGGCATTCTGGCCGACCTGCAGGGACCGAAGCTGCGGGTCGGGGTATTCACCAGCGGCAGCGAAGATCTGGTCGAGGGCGCAAAGTTCCGCATGGACCTGTCGTCGGCGCCCGGCGATGTGACGCGGGTGCAACTGCCGCATCCCGAGATTTTTGCGGCCCTGGAGCCGGGGGCATCGCTTCTGGTCAACGACGGCAAGATCCGGCTGGTGGTCGATGATTGCGGCCGCGATTTCGCCAATTGCACGGTGACGGTGGGCGGGGCGATTTCCAACCGCAAGGGCGTGAACGTGCCCGATGTGGTGCTGCCCTTGGCGGCGCTGTCGGATAAGGATCGCTCGGATCTGGAGTTCGCCTGTCAGTTGGGGGTGG
>JANMJC010000429.1:0-1565 GCA_031371185.1 Paracoccaceae bacterium
GTTGCGGGCCCGCCGCCGTTGGTTCCGACCTCTCGCCCTGCTGCGGTGGTGGCTGCTGCGGCAGCCGCGCGCGCAGCAGCGCCAGAGGCCGGCACGCCCGCCCTTGACGGCGACCCCACCGTGCCGGGTACGGGCGCGGGCAACCCGTCGACCCTGCCGGTTGACCCGGGCGCCGCCGCCCCGTCCGAACCGGTGTTCGCCGATCCGGCCCTGAAGGATTTTCGCCCCCTTCCGCGCCCTGCGACCCTGCAAGTCCCGACGCAGAACGGCGCTGCCGAAGACCCTGCCCTGGCGCCGCAGGCCGGCAGCCGCTTTGCAAGCCTGCGCCCGCAGCCGCGCCCGGCGGCGATCCTGGCGCTGGCCGCCCCGCCCGCGCCTGATCCTGCGACGGCGACAGCGACAGCGACAGAAGGCACGCAGACCGCCTCGCTGGTGGCCAACGGGCAGGTTCTGGCCGCCGACCGCAGCCCGCTGGCGGTGTCGATTTCGCGCAAGCCCGCCACCCGCCCCGCCGATCTGTCGCGCAGCGTCGAGGCGGCAGTGGCCGAAGCCAACCAGCAGCCCGCCGCCGAAACCGTCTCGGCAAGCGCCAGCACCGCCGCCCAGGCCGCGCAAGAGGCCGATGCCGAGCCCGAACAGAACGCGCCGATGCCGTCCTTGCCGACCTCGGCCTCGGTCGCCAAGCAGGCCACCGTCAAGGACGCGGTCAACCTGTCAAAGCTGACGCTGATCGGCATCTATGGCACCTCGTCCAGCCGCTATGCGCTGGTCCGTCAGCCCAACGGGCGGTTGGTCAAGGTCAAGGTGGGCGACAAGCTGGACGGCGGCAAGGTGGCGGCGATCACCTCGTCCGAGTTGACCTATCAAAAGGGCGGGCGGGCGGTCACGCTGGAAATGCCGCGCACCTGAGGGTGGGGGGCTTGGCATCCGATCAGACTGAGCGGGAATAGACGAACCCTCGGTGGAGGTTCGGCCCCGGTCCCGTTGGAACGGCCCGACAAACCGGTTCCGCCTGGATCGCCAAAGGGCAGGTCAGGCGCTGACCGGTGCCTTTGGGCACCGCGCGGATCGCGGGACGGTTGTTCAGTGGCAGACTCCAGGGGGCCTGCCATCGGCAACGTGCCGCCAAATCAGGCCGCCGAAATGACCCCGCGCGCGATCTGATCGGCCTCGATCGATTCAAACAGCGCCTTGAAGTTGCCCTCGCCAAAGCCCTCGTCGCCCTTGCGCTGGATGAATTCGAAAAAGATCGGCCCGATCACGGTCTTGGAGAAGATCTGCAACAGGATACGGGTCTCTGCCCCGTCGACCACGCCCTCGCCGTCGATCAGGATGCCATGCCGCGACAAGCGGTCGATCGGCTCTTGATGCCCCACGACGCGGGTTTTCGACAACTCGTAATAGGACATCGGCGGCTTGGGCATGAATTTCAACCCCATGCCGGCAATCGCATCGGTGGCGCTGTAAAGGTCATCCGTGCCGACCGCGATGTGCTGGATACCCTCGCCGTTGTAGCGCCGCAGATATTCCACGATCTGTCCGGTCTCGCCCCGGTCTTCGTTGAT
>JANMJC010000309.1:0-3060 GCA_031371185.1 Paracoccaceae bacterium
GGGAACGACGATTGAAGGGCTTCTGGTGCCCTTTCTGGAACCCGGTCGCGATGCCCACATCTCGCGGGCGGCCACCTTGCCGCAACCCGGTCAGCCGTCGTTGACGCAGATCAAGGGCGGAAAGCACGCGTTAAGCCACCATCTGCGCACCCATTTGGGGGCGTCAGACTATGACAACTATTTCAGCTTTGCCTTCAGCCGCAATCCCTATGCGCGCTGCTATTCCGCCTATCGCTTTCTGATTGCCCGTTCGGAAATGGACACCCGCCGTTCGGAAAAGGGCCTTGAGCCCCGCAAACAGCGCCGCGCCGACAAGGGGGCAGACCCGGCTCTTGTTCCGCAGTTGGGCTTTGAGGACATCTGTCGGGACTTGCCGGGGTTTTCCCGGAAATACGCCCTTTTCATGCCGCAAACCCGCTGGCTGCGCACGCCGAACAGCGTGGATTTCGTCGGGCGGCTTGAAAACATGGCCGAGGATCTGGGTCTGGTCTTTGACCGCCTCGGTTTGCCGAAAGACAGCCTGGCCTCGATCACGCCGGCCAATCAAAAGACCGCGCCCTCGGAATGGCGCAGCATGTCGCCGGACTGCGCGGCCCGGATCCGCGGGTTCTATGCCGCTGATTTCGAACGCTTTGGTTATGGCACGGAGTTTGACACAGCCGACATCGCCCCCGCCCGCACCCTGCGGGATCGGCGAGCCCGCAGGTCCGAAGATGGCGTGCTGTCGCGTGTCCTTGGCCGCATCCGGTCGGTGGTGGCCACATGAACCCTGCCAAATCCCGCCCAAAATATGTCCTGTCGCGGTGCTGCCGATGATCGTCAGCCCAACGCTCAAATTCATCTTCGTACACATTCCCAAGAATGGCGGAACCACGATTGAAACCCTGCTGATGGATCATCTTGATTCCCGCCGTGACCTGCATGTGTCCGAAGCGGCCGTCATCGGGGACAACCGGGATGTCCAGGGAATCAACGGTCTGGCCAACCTGAAAAAGCACATCACGGCGCCGTTGTTGCGCGGGGCCCTGCCGCCGGGCCAATACGACAGCCTGTTCAGCTTTGCCTTCAGCCGAAATCCCTTTTCGCGCTGCTATTCCGCCTATGGCTATATCAAGGCCCGGGCCGAGGCCGACATCCGCGTCCGGCGCAAGAACCCCAAGGCCGCCCTGGGCCGCGACCGCTCCAAACTGCTGGACATGAGTTTTGACGAACTCTGCACCGATCTGGACGACATCGCGCGCAACCATGGCCTGTTCCGTCCGCAAAGCTACTGGCTGCCCGATGCCGACAGCGTGGACTTTGTCGGGCGGCTGGAACATCTGTCCGAAGATCTGGGTCAGATCTACCGCCGCCTTGGTCTTCCGGCAGATCAGCTAGATGACCTGCCGGTTGCCAACATGAAGTCGACCAAAGGGGCCTGGCGCGGCATGGCGCCCGCCTCGGTCGACGCGATCCGCCGGTTCTACGCCCGTGACTTCGAGCGTTTCGGCTACAGTCCCGATTTTGACGCCGACGAGGGCGCACCGCCACGGCAGCCGATCCACCGTGATCCCGTGCGGGCCGGACATGCCCTGCAGATCAACTGGAAGAATTACCTTCGGGCGCAGGCCCCCGCCAAACCGCGCAAGTCGCCGCGCCCGCCCAAGCCACTGCGCACCCGGGCGGAAAGGGGGCTGGAATGATCCTGACCCCTGATGCCGGTCACAAGGCCCCGACGCCGCACCCCGCCCCCCTTTCCCGCCCCGCTACGGCACCCCACCCCGGTGTGCCGTGGCGTTCCCCCCTCCGCTAATCCCCAGAAAGCACAGGCCATGTCCGTTCTTGTCAATGAAAACACCAGGCTCATCTGTCAGGGCTTTACCGGCAGCCAGGGCACGTTCCATTCCGAACAGGCCATCGCCTATGGCACGAAGATGGTCGGCGGCGTGACCCCGGGCAAAGGCGGCGAGGTGCATCTTAACCTTCCGGTGTTCAATTCGGTGCATGAAGCGCGGGCCATGACCCAAGCGAACGCCTCTGTCATCTACGTGCCGCCGCCCTTTGCCGCCGACAGCATCCTGGAGGCGATCGACGCCGAAATGGAGTTGATCGTGTGCATCACCGAGGGCATCCCGGTGCTGGACATGATGAAGGTCAAGCGCGCGCTGCTGAATTCGAAGTCGCGGCTGATCGGGCCGAACTGCCCCGGTGTGATCACCCCCGGCGCTTGCAAGATCGGCATCATGCCGGGCCACATCCACCGGCGCGGGTCGGTGGGCGTCGTCTCGCGCTCGGGCACCCTGACCTACGAGGCGGTCAAGCAGACCACCGATCTGGGGCTTGGCCAGTCCACCGCCGTCGGCATCGGCGGCGATCCGATCAAGGGCACCGAACATATCGACGTGCTGGAAATGTTTCTGGCCGATCCCGAAACCCTGTCGATCATCATGATCGGGGAGATTGGCGGATCGGCGGAAGAGGATGCGGCGCAGTTTCTGGCGGATGAGAAGAAGCGCGGCCGCTGGAAGCCGACCGCAGGCTTCATCGCGGGCCGCACAGCACCCAAGGGCCGCCGCATGGGCCATGCCGGGGCCATCGTGGCCGGTGGCAAGGGCGACGCGGAATCGAAGATCGAGGCGATGAAAGCCGCCGGCATCGTGGTGGCCGAAAGCCCGGCCCATCTGGGACAGGCCGTCATGCAGGCGCTTGGCAAATGAGGCAGGACTGGGTCCTGGGCCTTGGTGTCCTGTCGGCCTGCGTGCAGACCGATCCCGAATCCATGGGCGGCATCATCGAGACGACCGACGATATGAGCATCGCGGACACCGGGTTTCCTTTTACTGCGGTGATGTCGCACCGGCTTGCCACCCAAGCCGACGGCACCACCCTTTCGGCGGTGCAGTTTGACGCCGCCCTTGCAACGCCCGACATGATCGCCGCCGCTCCGGCAGCACTTTGCGCCGGGGTGGAATTGTCCCTGGTGTCGTCGCGCGAGGTCGCGCCGACCTTGGACGATCTGGACATCGCCGGCTCCAGGGTGATCGAGGCCATCTGCAAATGACCGCTTTCACCACGGCAGAA
>JANMJC010000440.1:0-3032 GCA_031371185.1 Paracoccaceae bacterium
CGGCTACACCATCACGGTGACCGCGGCGGAACTGGAAGCCAAGGTCACCAAATCGCTGCTGGAAGCGCAGCCGGATGTGGTAATCAAGGGTTTCCGCAAGGGCAAGGTGCCTTTGGCCATCATGCGCAAGCAGTTTGGCCAGCGCCTGATGGGCGATGCGATGCAGGATGCCATCGACGGCGCCATGAAGGGCCATTTCGAGGCCACCGGCGACCGCCCGGCCTTGCAGCCCGACGTCAAGATGGTGGGCGGCGAGACCTGGAAAGAGGGTCAGGACGTTGTGGTCGAGATGACCTACGAAGCCCTGCCGCCGATCCCGGCCGTTGATGCCGGCAAGATCACGCTGGACAAGCTGGTGGTCAAGGCCGACGCCGCCTCGGTCGAGGATGCGCTGAAGAATCTGGCGTCCAGCGGGCAGTCTTTCGAAGACAAGAAGAAGGGCACCAAGGCCAAGGACGGCGATCAGGTGACCATCGACTTCAAGGGATCGGTCGACGGCGACTATTTCGAAGGCGGTTCGGGTGAGGATTATCCGCTGGTTCTGGGGTCGAACTCGTTCATTCCGGGCTTTGAGGCGCAATTGATCGGCGCGGTCGTGGGCGATCAGGTGACGGTCAACGTGACCTTCCCCGAGGCTTACGGTGCCGCCAATCTGGCGGGCAAGGCGGCGGTGTTCGAATGCACCATCAAGGCCCTGAAAAAGCCGGTTCCGGCCGAGTTGAACGACGATTTGGCCAAGAAGTACGGCGCGGACGATCTGGAGGCCCTGAAAGCCCAGATCAGCGAGCGTCTGGAGACCGAGTACAAGGGCGCGGCACGGGCCGTTCTGAAGCGGTCCTTGCTGGATCAGCTTGACGCCCAGGTGAAGTTCGATCTGCCGATGGCGCTGGTCGATGCCGAAGCCAGCCAGATCGCGCATCAGCTTTGGCATGAGGAAAACCCGCAAGAGCAGGGCCACAACCACGACCACATCGAAACCACGGACGAGCACAAGAAACTGGCCGAGCGCCGGGTGCGTCTGGGGCTGGTACTGGCCGAAGTGGGCCGCAAGGCCGAAGTGACCGTGACAGACGCGGAAATGACGCAAGCCGTGCTGCAGCAGGCCCGTCAATATCCGGGTCAGGAACGCGCCTATTTCGAGTTCGTGCAGAAAAACCAGCAGGTTCAGCAGCAACTGCGCGCGCCGATCTTTGAGGACAAGGTTGTCGATCACATCGTCGCCATGGCGAAGGTGACGGACAAAGAGATCAGCAAGGACGACCTGCAAAAGCTGGTCGAAGCCCTGGACGAAATGTAAGGCTCGCCACGCGCGACCTTTTGGGGCCGCTCCGGATCGGGGCGGCCCTTTTGTTATTCACGGGGGCCAAAATGCCGGAATTTCTGCCTGATCTGCCCGTCGAGGGCATTCTTGAATGTCTGAAGCGGTCGCCGGGGAACGAGATCAATTCGGGCAAGTTCGACAGCCCGGATTCCTCGGCGGCGCTGGTCGCGAACGCCTTTGGCTGGTTCCTGAACCGGGCGGCAGACCTGCCGCCTTTGCCGGGGGTTCCGGCGGGGGCGGCAACCTCGGTCACGCTGGAGGCCGAGATGCGCTTTCCCTGGACGGGGGGGCGCCACCCCTGGCTGGATGTCGGGATTGAAACCGATACCACGCTGATCGGGGTGGAAAGCAAGCGCTACGAGCCGTTTCGCCCCGGCAAGGCCAGCGGCTTTGCCGAGGTCTATGATCGCCCGGTCTGGGGCGAGAAGATGCCGGGCTTCACGACCCTGCGGGACGCGCTGGTGGCGGGCGACGTGGAATATGACGCGCTGGACGCGGTACAGTTGATCAAACACGCTTACGGCATCTACACGCGGTCGGAAAAGCGCGCGATGGGCGCGGTTCTGGTCTATCTGTATGCCGAGCCCGCGACCTGGATGTCGTCGGGCAAGCCGGTGGATGCAAAGCGGATCGCCACGCATCGCCGCGAGGTCGCCGATTTCGCGCGGCGCGTGGTGGGCGACAGCGTGACCTTCGTGCCGTTGCGCTGGCAGGATTTGCTGAGGCAATGGGGCGGGGTGGCGAAACTTGCCCCCCATGTTGCGGCTTTGAAGGCGCGGTTCGGGGAACTTGGCTAGGCTTCAATCGCCTCGCCCGGTCTTTCGCTGCGCCGAACCTTTGGGCCGGCTACGATGACCACGGCAATGCCAACCCATCCCGACGGGTCGCGCAGGTCGCCCCAGAACATGAAGCCCCACATGAGGCCCCAGACGGCGAAGGTTTAGGCGAACCGGGCCACGACCGAAGACCGGCTGATGCGGTAGGCCCGGGTCAGCGCGGTCAGGCCGACGGCGGCGATGAAGCCGCAGGCGCACATCAGGAACCCGTTCCACAAGGTGGGCGTGGCCCATCCGCGCATCAGGAACCGCAAGGAGGCATGGCCGGTTTCGCCCTGACCGCCGGGCCCGAAGATCAGGGCAAGGGTCGTGGCGCAGACCAGTAAGGCGACATTGCCCCGAAAGGCCATCGCCGGCCCATGTCGCGTTTTCCCATGGTGCGGGCCATGACATCGATGCGGCACAGGCCGCACCGCAAAAAACCGGCAGCAACGCCGCCCAGTCGAACAGTTCACCTTTGGGCCGCGCAAGGATCACCACGCCGACGAACCCGGCCAGAACCGCCAGCCAGCACCGCGCCGACACTGGTTCGTGCAAGTCCTCGACCGACAGGATGGTGATCAGCAGGGGGGCGTTGAAATACGGCGCCCCGGTGGTCGCCATCGGCAGGGCCGCGAGGCAGAGACAACAGGCGGTGCAGGCAAAACGTTCAGCAGCCCGAGCGCCAGCATGGCAGGTCATGAGGCGCTGATCAGAGTGCGAAGTTTGCCGTCCATGTGCCGCGTGATCAAAAGCAGGAAGGAAGGGGCGGTCAGGCTGCGCCGGACCATCGCCTCGGACAGGGGATAATCGGCCGAGAAAGGTTTCAGGATCAGGCCCTGAACCGAAAAGACCGCGATCCCAAAGACAAGACAGGCGATGCCAAGGCCGACGCC
>JANMJC010000474.1:0-2788 GCA_031371185.1 Paracoccaceae bacterium
GAGCCGGGTGATCGTCACGTCGGCGACGATCCCGCCGCGGTCGTCGAGCAGCTGGCCGTAGACGACGCTCCCGACCGGCCGGTCGACGCGATTCGCGCAGGCGCGCTCGAGCAGCCCCGCGGCGTCCGGGCCTGTCACCTCGAACTTGCGCAGGGGCGACAGGTCAAGCACCACCGCCGCCTGACGGCAGGCCCAGTATTCTTCGATCGCGCCGTTCGGGGCGTAGGTCTGCGGCAGCCAATAGCCCTTGTATTCAACCAGATTGCGGGTTCTTGCCGAGATCGGGGCGTGAAAGGCGGTTTCCTTGGTCATCTTCGGCTCCGACGCGGGGGTGGGGCGGTAGGCGATGGAACGCTGGAAGGGTTCAGCGCCGGAATAGGTGCGGATGTGAATATCGGACAGAAACCAGCCGTTCGCGGGCGAGGTGTCATCGGGGCAGGCAGAGTTGACGCAGACCAGATCGGTCAGGGCGCGGAACAGGACATAATCGCCGGGGCGCGACCAGGGTTCATCGGAAATCAGCACGCCATGAGCGTCGATACTGGTGTTGAAGAACAGGTTGACCGCCATCCAGCCGGGGCGCGGATCGACGCCGTGGCGGGCCAGGGCGGCGTTGAAGTTGTCCGAACAGTTGACGTGGCCGGGATAGCCGATCTCGTCGTAATATTTCGCGGCGCAGGCCATGGCAAAGGCGTCATGGCGGCCCACGGTATCCTGCACCACTTCGACCAGTGGCAGCCAATCCTGATCGTAGTATTTGGAATGCAGGCCGGGCATCGAATAGGCATGACCCATCAGCGTGCGCGAGGTCGTCACATCCAGCGGATGCTGAAGCCCCCGGTCCAGCTTGCGCGCGTCAAAGCATTGGAAATCGGTGCATTGGCGGCCATCGACGTCAAGGATCTGGATGTAATCGCCCGCTTTGACGAAATAGCTTTCGGCGGTGGCGGAACGCACGCGCAGGTCAAGGATCGGATCGGCCAGCGGGTCGGGCAGGTCATGTTTGCCGATCACGCGGGGGTTTGCCCGCTGTATTTCAACCGTGATCGGCGTGGCGGTGTTCTGGGCCGAGGGGGCCATCGGCACACCCGGCGCGCAGACGATCAGCCAGCCCGAGGCAAGGGCGGTGAATGACTGAGAGGTGCCGAAGGGCGTGGTCTCGTCAAACAGGCGGACAGCGCCCGCGCGGGACAGGTCGATCCCGCGCCTTGCTACTCCGGCGCGCAGGCGAGACAGGCCGGGGGGGCGAAGGGATGGGCAAGCATGGCTTTCAGGCTGGATGCATCGGAATTCGCCGCCGCGCCCAGGATGGCCACGTCGATGCGGCCATCCGCATGGGTGGCGATCACCTCGACGGGTTGGCCGCCCTCGTCGTTGATCAGGGTGATCCGGTCACCCTGCCCCAGTTGCATCAGTCCCGCACCCCCGCCCGGAATCGTTTGTCGTTCACGGCCATGGTGGTCAACCAGATCGCGGGGTGTCAGAATGCGGCTGGGGCGGGGAGGTCCCGGCACGACAACGGGATAGGGCGTGTCGAGCATGGCTTTCCCGGTCCAATCGTTTCACAAAGGTTAAACTTCTTCATTCACAAGAATAGCGGGTGGATTTCCATGGCACAAGCGGCAGGATACGGGGGGCGGCGATAATGCTGGCGTTAAGCCTTGGACTGGTGGCGGCCCTGATCTGGGCAGTTCATGACTTTCTGGTGCGTCGCCTGACGCAGGGCGCCGAAATTCTGCCGATGCTGGCGGTCGTTCTGGCATCGGGCTGTCTGGGGTTGGCCCTGCCCGCCCTTTGGCTTGGCGGTTGGGCCGAGCTGACGGTCCGCGGCTTGCAGTATTCTGCGGCTTCGGGCCTGGCCTATGTGGTGGGCGCCTTTGGTCTGTACAAGGCGTTTCAGATTGCCCCGGTGCGAATCGTCGCACCCGTTCTGGGCGCCTATCCGATGTTTTCGCTTGGGGCCGCCATCCTGCAGGGCAAAACGGCGACCGCGATGGAGTGGCTGGCCGTTCTGGCCATCGTCGCCGGAATCGCCTGGGTGGCCCTGTCATCACGCGAGGAACCGCACAGCGGGAAGGTGCCGATCAGCGCCGCCCTGACCTGGGCCTTTCTGGGGGCGGCGGGCTTTGCCACGACCTTCGCCCTGGGGCAAGAGGCTGCGCGCGAAGGCGCGGAACTGCTGACGATCCTGATCTCGCGCTGCGTCACCCTGCTGGGCGTGGCCGCACTGATGGTCGCCGCGCGGTCGGACCTGATCTCGGTCCGGGCGCATTTGCCGGTTCTGGGGCTGATGGGCCTGCTGGATGCCACGGCACTGGGGCTGGTCATGGGGACAGGCGGCCTGCCTCATCCGGAATATGCGGCGATCACCTCGTCGCTGTTCGGCGTCATCACGATCATCCTGGCCTGGCGCTTTCTGCGCGAGCCGGTCCTGCCGCTGCAATGGCTGGGCATCGGGGTGATCTTTGCGGGAATAGGGGTGCTGGCGGCGCAGGGCTGATCATTCCGCTGCCAGAACGCCATTCAACCCGCGCAGGCCCTGCGACAGCCGACGCTCCGCCTGCGGCGTGACGCCGAAGGCTTCGGCGTAGTGCCGGGCCATCGGGGCCGACCGCGGATAGCCGACCGACACCGCGATATCCGAAAGCTTGTCGCTGGAGTACAACACCCGCTGGCGTGCCTTGGACAGTCGCAAAAGGCGGTAATAGCGCAGCGGACTTTGCCCGGTTTCGCGTTTGAACAGGCGTTCAAAGTTGCGTTCCGACATGCCCGCGGCGGCGGCGACATC
>JANMJC010000508.1:0-4568 GCA_031371185.1 Paracoccaceae bacterium
TCTGCCTCATCCTTGGCATTCACCGCCACCGCAACAAATTGCAGGCTTGCGGCTTCGGGCTGGGTCAGGAAATCGGGGGCATCGTCAAACGACAGATCGCCCCAGGCCTCGCCCATCTCGATTTCCATGTCGTCGATCAGCAGGTCGAAGTTCTGCACATCGCGCGAAATCGTGCACGCGAGAATCAGCGCAGGCTCCGGCTGAAGATTCGCAACACTGCTCATTGCCCCATTCCTTTTCAACATTCCGCCAACCGAACCCAAAGGGGGCTCGTCGCGACAGACCAGCCCGGACAACAGAATCCGGGGGCTGGTCCCAATTGTTGATAAGATGCCCGCAAAACTTGGCGAGATTGGGGCCAAAAGATCGTCAATCTGGGAAATCTGGGGGAAGTGGGTCTTGAAAAGGAAACGCGGAAACCTTGGGGGGCCTCCGCGTTAGCCTCAAAAAGCGCCGAAGCTGGACCGGTCAGCCGCCCGCCGCACCACCGACTTCGGTGGTGACCGTTGTGTTGGCGGGGTGAATGCGGGTGGCGCCTTCGACATATTCGCGCCAGACCACTTCGATATACTTGCCGTTGATCACCTGACCGTTGCCTTTGACAAAGCCGGTCACCTCGGTGACGGTGCGCCGGTTGCGCTGTTCGGGGCTTTGGGTGTTCACCACCGGCTGGGTTTCGCCAAACGATGCCACCGCTTCCAGCCGCGAGCGCGAGATGCCTTGCGCGGCAAAGAACGACACGACCGCCTGGGCGCGGCGCAGTCCCAGGGATTTGTTGTAGGCGTCCGACCCCACCAGATCGGTGTGGCCATAGACGCGGAATCGCACTTCGGGGAATTGCCGGATCCAGTTGGCCTGATGCGACAGGATTGCGGCGGCTTCGGGGGTGATCTGGCTGCTGTTGAACGCGAAGGTGATCGTGGACGGCACTTCGGCGGCAAAACGCCCCTGAAGTGCGACGGTCGCATCCAGTTCGCCCATCATCAGCATCGTGTTGTTCATGGTCGGGCCGCCAAAGCTGCCGTCATCCACTTCGGCGCCGGCCTCGCGGTTGAAGTCGGCCCAAGTGTCCGAACAGGCGCTGACCGCCACGAGGCTGCCGATGGCCAGGAAGGAAAGGAGTTTGCGGGTCATCTGGTCACTCCATCACATAGCCATAGGAGCCGGAGAAGTCTTGGCGCGCCACTTCGCCCGCCGCCCCTTTCTGCTTGCCTGCGGTCTGTCCGAACAGGAACAATTCCTTTTCCGACGGAATGCGGATGCGGTCGGTCGGCAGCGCCAAAGCGTCGCCGCGCGTCGGCGTCACAAGATGCGGCGTGACGATGATCACCAATTCGGACTGCGAGCGCTGGTAATCGGCGCTGCGGAACAGCATCCCCAGCACCGGAATGTCGCCCAGCCACGGCACCTGACCGTTCAGATCGCGGAAGTCGTCCTGCAGCAGCCCGGCGATGGCAAAGCTCTCGCCGTCGCGCATTTCCACCGTGGTCGAGGTTTCGCGCCGTTTGAAAGCGTTGATCGTCACCCCCCCGGATTGCAGGGTGGTGGTGTTGTCGATCGAGGACACGGCGGCATTGATCGCCAGGTTGATCAGGTCGCCGTCCACGACGGTCGGTGTAAAGTTCAGCTCGACCCCGAAAGGCTTGTATTCAACGCTGATCGTGCCGTCGCCGTTCGACACCGGAATGGGATACTCGCCACCCGCCAGAAATTTCGCCTCTTGACCCGACAGGGCCGTCAGGTTCGGCTCGGCCAGCGTGCGCACGACGCCTTTGGATTCAAGCGCTTCCAGCAGTACCGCGAATTGCAGCGACCCTGCGGTGAAGCCCAGGGCAAAGCCGCCCTCGGTTCCGGCAGGAGAGGTGACGCCGGTGTCGATCCCGTTGCCGGGGTCCAGCCAGGTGCCGGTTTCGGCCTGCACCCCCACGGAATTGCCACCCGAAACCGCCAGCGAGGACGACAGCGATTTCGACACCGAGCGTTGCATCTCGGCAAAGCGGACCTTCAGCATGACTTGCTGGGTGCCGCCCACGCTCATCAGGTTCGACACGCGGTCGGGGGCATAGCGGTTGGCCAGATCCAGCGCCCGGTCCAGCTTGACGGCTGACGTGACCGTGCCCGACAGAACGATCCCGTCATTTGCGGTGCGCACTTCGATGTTTTCACCCGGAAGGATCTGCTGCAGGCGTTCCTTGAATTCGGCGATGTCGGGAGTAACGTGGATCTCGACGTTCGAGATCAGCTTGCCATCGGGGCCCAGAAGGGTCATCGACGTGCGGCCCGGCGTGATCCCCAGGATGTAGATCGACCTGTCCGACAGCGTCGAGATATCCGCGATGCCGGGGTTGGCGACGGACAGTTCCGCAAACGGCACGTCGCTTTCAACGACAATCGCGCGGTTCATCGGAACCGCCAGCGGGGCCGAAGCCGTCCCCTTCTGCACCGTCAAGGTTTCCGAATAGGCAAACTGAACCGTCAGACCGGACAATGCCAGACCGAATATTCCTGCCTTTAGAAGGCGACGCGTAAGCATGTGACCTGCCCTTTCGATCACGCCTCAAGTGAGGTACATCGGGTCTTTTTCGCCCGCTTCAGACAGCAAGATGACGGATTTCCGATTTTTAAGCAAGAATCAAACGGTTGGTACGGGTTGTTGATGTGGATAACTTGCAACAGGTGCCACAGGTGGTTCAAAATGCACGACGCGCCCACCTTATCTGGGGGGCGCGTCAGGGTTTGGGGGTCGGATCAGTTGGTGCAGGGGATCGGCATGTCGATCACCTGATCGCCTTTTCGGGTACGAACCGAACAGACCTTGTCCGGGGCAACAACCGCTTCGGGGGCCGCCGCGGTGACACCGAGCAATTCGTTGGCGTCAACCTCGACCTGACCGCTGTCGGTCTCGTCGCCCATGCCGACCAGCGACATCACCAGCTTGCCCGTCGCCTGACCCTGGGCCAGAATGGCCACCTGCTTGGGGTCGGCCGCCACCGTGATCGTGCGCTTGGTGATGATGCCATCCGCCAGACCGCCCGCGTCGTCACGGTTCACCGAAATCACTTCGACCGTGCTGCCGATCAGCCGGGTCACTTCGCTGTTTCCGGTTTCGGTCGCGCCTGTCCAATAGATGTCCACCCGGTCGCCGGGTTGCAGGAAGTCGGCGGCTTCGACCTTGATCGCAAAGGCCCGCATGCCCTTGGCCAGATCGCCGGTCAGCCCGGCCGTTTCGCCCGGCTCGGTGACCTTCGAGGCCAGAACCGGCTCGAACTTCGCCATGTCGCGCGTCACGAAACGCTTTTCGTCCTTCATGTCCTCGGGGAACAGCACCTTGATGTCGCGGAACACCCCTTCTGGCAGCGCGGATTCCTGCAGGAAGACCACCTGCACATCTTCGGCCTTCAGCACATCGCCATAGTGCTTGTCCTTGTTCACCACATAAGCCTCGACCAGGGGGCCGGTCTTGGCGCGAATCTCGCGCTCTTTGGCCAGGGCCGACTGTGTCTGGCTGATATAGCCTTGGGTCATGTAGACTGCGGCTCCGGCCAGGGCGACGCCCACCACCAGAACCAACGCAAAAATCATTCTCATCGCTTACCCCTATCCCAACCTGCCCCTGACCAAGGTTAATCGGCCATGAACCCCACTTCGACGCTGTCCACATAATCGGCCGTCTTGCCCGACATCGAGGTGGTTCCCGTGGCAACCGGCAGCAGGGCCATGATCGCCATGCCCACGATCGCAGCGGTCAAGACCACCCAGTCCACCGTCACCGCACCCGATGTATCCCTGGCGAATGACCGCAGTGACTTGAGAATTCCTGATGTCATGTGTCACCGCTCCGTATCTGATCATTGAAGGACCTTTTGGCCCGTTCCCCTTGTATTGCCTGCCGAATGTGGCGCGGGCGTGGCCAGTCGGGGGAAAAGCCTTGACCGTGGCGCGGAATTGAAAAGGCCGCTTCCGGTGGGAAGCGGCCTGTTTGACGGTCGCTGAAAGCAGCGATTACTGGTTTTCGTAGCCAGCTTCGCGGGCGTCCAGGTCGGCGGCGATGTCGCCGGCCAGACCGGTGATCGACCCGCCGACCGAGGTCATCACGACCATGCCCAGGCCGACGATGGCCGCGGTCAGCACGACCCAGTCAACCGTCACGGCGCCGGATTCGTCTTTTTTGAAGGCTTTGAAGATGCTCAGCAGTTTCATGGTTCTGATCCTTTGAGAGTGTTGATGCCGCAGATTTGGTTCGATGTTCGCCTTGGGGTGGTTTTTTCGTTCTGCACACACCCGTTTGGTGTGATCCCAACATGGCCGCCGAAGGTGTTCACTTTGGGGCAGCTTTTGGGAATTTTGCGTTCTTTCGCGCGGTGTTTCGGGGGCGGGCGCGCTCGGGCGGGGGGGGAGTCGCGTCAAAGAAAAAGGGCCGCCTCCTTGCGGAAGCGGCCCTTTTGCCTGGTGGTGGCCGGTGATTACTGGTTTTCGTAGCCGGCTTCGCGGGCGTCCAGGTCGGCGGCGATGTCGCCGGCCAGACCGGTGATCGACCCGCCGACCGAGGTCATCACGACCATGCCGAG
>JANMJC010000517.1:0-4869 GCA_031371185.1 Paracoccaceae bacterium
CTGGGAGTGGCCCCGGACCGCGCCTATGGCGACTGGCAAGAGATGCTAGCGGGCGAGACGTCGCGCAAGGACCGCGTCGATCTGGTCACCATCGCCACGCCGAACGCCACGCATTACCCGATCGCCAAGGCCTTTCTGAAGGCCGGGTTTCACGTTCTGGTCGAAAAACCGATGACCGTCAGCGTCGAACAGGCCGAAGATCTGGTGCGCACGGCGCGCGACGCGGGCCGGATCTGTGCGGTCAACTACGGCTACACCGGCTATGCCCTGGTCCGTCACATGCGCGCCATGGTCGAGCGGGGAGAGATCGGCAAGGTGCGTCTTGTGGTCGCCGAATTTGCCCATGGCCATCACGCCAATGCCGCAGACGCCGACAATCCGCGGGTCCGCTGGCGCTATGACCCCGCTCAGGCAGGAGTTTCGGCGCAATTTGCCGATTGCGGGATACACGCCCTGCACATGGCAAGCTTCGTCACCGGTGATGAGGTGGCAACCCTGTCGGCCGACTTCGCGTCGTGCCTGCCGTCTCGGGTGCTGGAAGACGATGCCATGGTCAACTTTCGCATGGGCAGCGGCACGGTGGGGCGGCTGTGGACCTCGTCGGTGGCGATCGGGCGTCAGCATGGCCTGACCCTTCAGGTCTTCGGCGAAACCGGCGGCCTGCGATGGGCACAGGAACAGCCCAACCAGCTGCACCACATGCCCCTTGGCGGACGCGCGACGATCATCGAACGCGGCGAAGGCAATCTTTCACCCGAAGCCGACCGGGCCAGCCGGGTCACCATGGGCCATGCCGAGGGGATGCCCGAGGCCTTTGCCAACATCTACCGCGATCTGGGCGACACGATCGCCGCCCTGAACCGGGGACAAAAACCCGAAAATGCCGCAAATCTTTTCCCCAAGGCCGAAGACGGGTTGCGCTCGATTGCGGCCATTCATGCGGCGGTGGCCTCGGCGGGGGCCAAGGGGGCATGGACCGACGCCCGTCCGCCGATGTTTCGCTGAAAGGTCAGGCGGAAAGGACCGGGACCGGGCGCAGGGTATCGCGCTCGGTCAAGGTGCAGGGCAGGATCTGCGCCTGAGGCGGTGATCCGGGCTGGGCCATCAGATGCACCAGACGTTCCAGCACGACCTCGACCATTTCGGCAAAGGGCTGGCGGATGGTGGTCAGCCGGATATTGGCCCAACCGGCCATTTCCATGTCGTTCAGACCGATCACGCCGACATCCTGCGGAACCCGGTGCCCCCGATCGCGCAGCGCCGAGATTGCGCCAATGGACAAGACGTCATCGGCGCAAAAATAGGCCTGCGCCAGTTTGCCGCCGTCAATCTCGGCCAGCATCGCGCTGCGGCCCGCCTCGAACGAATAATCGCCTGAAAACCGCGCCACCACGCCCCCGCCCGCGCCATGTACAAAGCCGTTCCAGCGATCTGTGGTGGTGGTGGCCAGTTGCGGCCCGCCAATGAACCCCAGATGGCGATAGCCCCGCGCCAAAAGCGCCTCGGCCGCCATCCGCCCCGCGGCATGATTGTCGATGCTGACCACATCGACGCCCGGGGACTTGCTGCCCCGGCCAAAGGCCAGCACGGTGGGAATGCCAGCGGCCTTGAAGCTTTCGGCAAAGGTGTTCGGCAATTCCGATGACGCCACCACAACGCCGTCTGCCGAATACTGCCGCAGCAACTGCACCGAGCGCGCCGGGTCCGTCTCATCCGACAGGTTGACCAGCAGCGGGCGCAGGCCGCGATCCTGCAAACCACGCGTGAACAGGTCGAAGATTTGCAGAAAGACCGGGTTGTGAAAGTTGTTCAGAACCAGCCCCACCATCCCGGTCTGCCGGGTCGTCAGACTGCGGGCCAGAAGGTTGGGGCTGTAGCCCAGAGTTTCCGCCGCCGCCATCACGCGCGCCCGCATCGGGGGCGAAACCGAGGCCCCATCGGTAAAGCAGCGCGACACCGCCGAGCGTGAAACCCCCGCCAGATCAGCCACCATTCCCAGGGTCACGGCCATGGCTCAGACCCGCTCCAACGCCATCGAGATGCCTTGTCCGACGCCGATGCACATGGTCGACAACGATCTGCGCCCCCCGGTCAACACCAACTGCAACGCGGCGGTCCCGGTGATGCGCGCGCCGGTCATGCCCAGGGGGTGGCCCAGGGCAATCGCCCCGCCATTGGGGTTTACCCGGGCATCGTCATCGGCAATGCCAAGGGCGCGCAGCGTGGCAAGGCCCTGGCTGGCAAAGGCCTCGTTCACCTCGATCACGTCAAAATCGGCCTGGGTCAGCCCCAGGCGCGCCATCAGCTTTTGCGAGGCGGGCACCGGGCCAAACCCCATGATCCGCGGGGCAACCCCGGCCGTTGCGCCGCCCAGAACGCGGGCAATCGGGGTCAGCCCATGTCGCCGCGCCGCGCTTTCCGAGGCCAGCAGCAGCGCCCCCGCCCCATCGTTGACGCCGCTGGCATTGCCCGCCGTCACCGATCCGCCCTTGCGAAACGGCGTGCCCAGTTTCGCCAATGCCTCGATTGTCGTGGCGCGCGGATGTTCATCGCGGTCCACCACAACCGGATCGCCCTTGCGTTGCGGCAGCGTGATGGGGGCAATTTCCCGGGCCAGACGGCCATCGGACTGCGCGGTCAGGGCCTTTGCCTGCGACCGCAGGGCAAAGCCATCCTGATCTTCGCGGCTGATCTGAAAATCCTCGGCCACGTTCTCGGCGGTTTCGGGCATCGACTCGACGCCGTACTGCGCCTTCATCACCGGGTTCACAAAGCGCCAGCCGATCGTGCTGTCGTAAATCTCGGCGTTGCGGGAAAAAGCGGTCTCGGCCTTGGGCATCACGAAGGGCGCGCGCGACATCGATTCGACACCGCCCGCGATCATCAGATCGGCCTCGCCCGCCCGGATCTGGCGCGCGGCGATCAGAACCGCGTCCATCCCCGACCCGCACAGCCGGTTCACCGTGGTGCCGGTCACCCCAACCGGCAGACCTGCCAGCAGGGCCGCCATCCGCGCCACGTTCCGGTTGTCTTCGCCGGCCTGATTGGCACAGCCATAAACCACATCGTCCACCGCCTCCCAGTCGACACCCGTGTTGCGCGCCATCAGGGCCCGCAGCGGCACCGCCGCCAGATCGTCGCTTCGCACCGACGACAGCGAGCCGCCAAAGCGGCCGATCGGGGTGCGGACATAGTCGCAGATGAAGACATCGGTCATTCCGGGGCTCCGCAGGGCAGGATCTTGGGTCGGTCGGGCGCGCATTGCCCTTGACCCGGGCAAGGGGGGCAGCCGGGTTTCAGCGGGCCGGTCCCTTGCCGCAAGGCGAATGGCCTGGGATGTCGTCGCAAAGGGCTAGGCCGCGACATCGACAACGATCCGCCCCTTGATCTCGCCCCGCAGGATCGCGGCCCCCAAGGCGGGAAGCTCGGCCAGGGTCGCGGTCTGGATCATCGTTTCCAACTTGTCCATCGGCAAAGCAGCCGCGATCCGCGCCCAGGCCCGCTGACGGTCGTCAAAGGGCCGCATCACGGAATCGATCCCCAAAAGGTTCACCCCCCGCAACAAGAAGGGGATGACGCTGGCCGGCAGCCCCGCCCCGCCCGCAAGACCCACGGCGGCAACCGAAGCGCCGTATTTCATCTGCCCCAGAACGCGCGCCAGCATCGGCCCGCCCACCGCATCGACGCAGCCCGCCCAGACCTCCGCCTCAAGCGGGCGCTTCACGGCTTCCCCGATCTCGGCGCGGGCCACGATGCGGGCAGCGCCCAACCCCGTCAGATAGTCCGAAGTCTCCGGCCGCCCGGTGACCGCCGCCACCTTATAGCCAAGCGCTGCCAGGATCGTCACCGCAACCGACCCGACCCCGCCCGCCGCACCGGTGACCAGAACTTCGCCCTTGTCCGGGGTCAGCCCATGATCTTCCAGCGCCTGAATTGCCAGCATCGCGGTCAACCCCGCCGTGCCCACCGCCATCGCCTGCCGCGAGGTCAGGCCCGTGGGCAACGGCACCAGATGATCGGCCCTGACGCGGGCCCTGGTGGCGTAACCGCCCCAGGTCGCCTCACCAACCCGCCAGCCGGTCAGCACCACCCGGTCGCCCGGCCGGTATCGGGCATCGTCCGACGCTTCGACCCGGCCCGCCATGTCAATGCCTGCGACATGCGGATAGGTCCGCACCAGACCGCCACCACCGGGCGACAGGCACAGCCCGTCCTTGTAGTTCAGGGTTGAATACTCGACTGCGACCGTGACCTCGCCCTGGGGCAGGGCCGCGTCGTCCATCTCCTTGATACGGGCCATGGCCAGTCCATCAGTGCCTTTTTCCAGCAACAGTGCGCGGAACATCGTCTCTCTCCCTGCAGGCAATTTCCGTCGATCCGCGCCGGGACTTTCAACGCTCCGAGGGTGACTTCGATCCTCGGGACCGTTCCCCGCGACGGCGCCAGTCTGTGCCAGTCCCGCCCGGCCCGCAAGCCAACTTTTGCCCGGCCGGTGTCACGGCTTATTCCTGCCCTTGTTTTTCGTGCAAGGTGATCCAGTTTCTTCAGCGGCTTCGGGACCGCCTGTCTGGCGCTTGCGCTGATTTCCCGGACGGAAAGGTTCATGGATCGTGGCAAAGATGCGAAAGAAAGGCGCCCTTCCCACCAAGGTCTGCGCAGCTTGCGGCCTGCCCTTCACTTGGCGCAAGAAATGGGCCCGCGACTGGGACAAGGTGAAATACTGTTCGGACCGCTGCCGGTCGGTCGCAAAGCCGACAACACCGCTTCACCCCGCGCCGTGACCCAACACCTGCGCTTTGAAAAGGGTTCGGTTGATCGACCGCCTGCCGGGTGTGGCGATATCGGCCGCGACTGCGACGTCATGCCGAC
>JANMJC010000557.1:0-9033 GCA_031371185.1 Paracoccaceae bacterium
CGCGAATCGGCGATCAACCTCGCATTGGCTTGATCTTTCAAGCCCTGCGAACCGGATCGGGGGTGGCCATGGCCGCCTCCTTTTCATTTGCGGACCGGGCCGACCCGGCGGCTTGCTTTGACGGGGACCGAGATGCGCAACCGGATTGATCTGAAACGGCCCGATGCGCCCGAACTGGCGATGTTCGGGGCCCTTGCCGTCGGGGTCAGGACCTTGACGCTGGTCAATCCGGATCAGCACGACGTGCTGGCGCGCGAGCCCGTTGCGGGGGCGCGCAAGGACCGGAAGCTGGTGGTGGAGTTGTGGTATCCGGCGGCGTTGGGCACCAGGGCGGGCGGGCAGTACCAGACCTTTCTGCGCGACGGCCGGCAGCAGGTGACCTTGCAGGGCATCGCGGCGCGGGATGCCCGCGCGGACAACGCGGCGCAAGGCGCGCCGCTGGTGGTCATCAGCCACGGCTTTCCCGGCAACCGGATGCTTCTGGCCCATTTTGCCGAACATCTGGCCTCGCACGGCTACCGGGTGGCCGCCATCGACCATCTGGACAGCACCTATGAAGACCCGGCCTATCAGGGTGGGCTGTCCTTTGCCTCGACGCTGATGAACCGGCCGCTGGACACCGCCTTTGTGGCGGACCACCTGGGCGGCGACTATGCGATCATCGGCTATTCGATGGGCGGCTACGGGGCGCTGATTTCGGCGGGGGGCGGGCTGTCGCAGGCCGCAATGACAACCGAGGGTGCGCCTTCGGTCAGGCTGTATTCGGCCCACCGCACCCCGAAGGTTCCCGCGCGACTGAAGGCAGTCATTCCGATCGGGCCCTGGGGCCGCCAGCGCGATCTGTGGGATGCAAAGGGGTTGGGCCGCCTGCGCCTGCCCGTCCTGATCATGGCCGGACAGAACGATGACGTTTCGGGCTACGCCACCGGGATGCGCCGGATCTTCGAAGAAATCGGCGGCAAGCGCTGGCTCTTGACCTTTGCTGCGGCAGGCCACAACGCCGCCGCCCCGTGCCCCGCACCGGAAGAAGCCTGGGAAGCCTCGGACAATCTTGCCTGGCCGCAGTTCGTGCATTACGGCGATGCGGTGTGGGACACGGTGCGAATGAACAACATCGCCCAGCATTTCGCGCTGGCCTTTCTGGATCGGTATCTGAAGGGTCGGCAGGACCGCGAAGCCTATCTCGCGCCCGGCTGGAAGGGCTTTGCCGAAGGGTTGGCGCCGGGTCTTCTTCTGGAAGCCCTGGGGTAGGGCGCCCTTCTTGGGCGCCTTCGGCTTCTCGTCGGGTCATTGCAGGTTGCGGCATGACCGGAGGAAATCGACCTTCCGGTCCGCCGCAAAGGCTGACAACCGCCCGGGGGGGGCATCGCTGGCGGCGCGTGCTGCCATGAGTCCGACGCCGAAAGCGGCAGCGATCAGTCCCCGGTTACGGTCCAGCCTTGCGGGTAGTGGTATTCTTCAAGGTTTTCGGTGGTGCCGATGCGGTCCACCACGGCGAAAAGGCCCGGTTCGACAAGGGGTGTCAGCACGCCATGCCAGGTGCCCCGGTGCAGGTTGATGCCCTGCGCACCACTGGTCAGGAAGGCGCAGGGAATGCCCGGAACGCCCCGTTCGTCGGGGGACACGATCACCAGGAACGGGTGCTGCGTCATCGGAATGAAGGCCTGGCTGCCTTCGGGATGGCGTTCGACCAGGGTGAAGTCATGGGGCAGGGCACGCGGGCGGGCGCTGAAGATCGAAATCCCGGGCCTTGCATCCCCCACCTCGATCCGGGCGCGGTCGTGGTGGCGCCGGCAAAGGCCCGCGTTGATCAGGCGGAAATCCCCCGTCGCCTCGAGCACCTCGCCAAAGGGGGCGAAGGCGTCGGCGGTCAGGGGCAGGGCGCGGATCAGGGGCATGGCAAGTCTCCGAAGCGGTGGCGGACGGGTAGCTGGGGTCAGGCGGTCGCGACCCAGCCCCGAAAGGCAAGCGCCGCATAGAACAGGGTGACGTCGCAAAATCCGGCCTGACGCAGCAAGGCCTCTTCGGCGTCCGGGGGCAGGATGGTCAGGCGCGCGATCATCTCGTGCCGCCGCGCCGGATCAAAGGCGATGCCCGAAAGGGCGGCAAAGGCGGCAAAGCGGCCCATCCAGACCGCGTCTTCCGCCGGTCCCCGGTCAAAACTGTGATGCGCCACAACCAGCCTTGCGCCGGGTTTCAACCGCCGGCGCAGGGCGCGCAGGGTGGGCAGGCGGGCGTCGGGGCCGATGAAGGGCATGGTCAGAATGCAGGTCGCCCCGTCGAAAGGCCCGGCCGGAGCATCGTCGATATGGCCCAGATGCAGATCGGCGCGCGAGACGTTGTCCCCAAGGGTCCGGCGGGCGACGTCCAGCATCGCGGCACTGGGATCGACCCCGGTCATGTGCCACCCGGGGTAGGCGCTTGCAAAGGCCCGCATCTCCAGTCCGCCGCCTGCACCAAGGACCAGAACCTGCCCGACCTCGGGCACCGATTCCGCCAGAAGGATCGCGGCCATGCGCAACAGGTCGTCAAACCCCGGCACCAGCCTGGGGGGCCCTTCGGCATAGCGGGCCACGGCCTGAGGATCGTCAAAGGCCGAGGACATGGTCACCGCATCGGCCCAAAACCACCCGGGCCGCGCAATTTGGCGTGCCGGTTGACGTCCTTGTACAGAAGGTATCGGAAGGGCCCCGGCCCCGCCGCATAGCAGGCCTGCGGGCAATAGGCGCGCAGCCACATGAAATCGCCGGCCTCGACCTCGACCCAGTCCTGGTTCAGCTTGTAGACCGCCTTGCCTTGCAGAACGTAAAGCCCATGCTCCATCACATGGGTTTCCTCGAACGGGATCACGCCGCCGGGCTGCAAGGTAACGATGTTGACATGGGCGTCATAGCGCAGGTCCTGGGGGTCGACAAAGCGCGTGGTGCCCCAACGTTCGGCGGTGTCGGGCATGAAAACCGGGGGAATGGCATTTTCACTGGTGACAAAGGCGGGCGGCAGATCGACGCCGGGGGCGGGTTCGTACAGCTTGCGCAGCCAGTGAAAGCGGGCCGGTTCGGGGCCTTCGGCCAACAGCGTCCAGCGCGCGCCGGGCGGGATATAGGCATAGCCGCCCGCGTCCAGCTCGTGGCCCGCGCCGTTGATCGTGACGGTCGCAAGACCGCCGGTGAAAAACAGGAAATGCTCGGCCCCGTCTTCGGGGTCGGGGGCATCCGATCCGCCACCGGGCTGCACCTCCATCACATATTGGCTGAAGGTTTCCGAAAAGCCCGACAGGGGCCGGGCGATCAGCCACAGCCGGGTGCCGGTCCAGCCGGGCAGGTAGCTGACCACGATGTCCGAAAAGCAGCCGCGCGGGATGAAGGCATAGGCAGAGGTGAAAACCGCCCGCCCGGTCATCAGGGAGGTCTGGGGCGGCAAGCCGCCCTGGGGGGCATAATAGGAGGTCATGGCAAAAGGGCCTTCAATCGAAGCTGGGCGATGCGTTCAACCTGCGCGCAGGCGGTGGCGAGTTCGGTGGCGGTGTCGTTGGACATGCGGAGGGCAAAGGCGGCAAGGATGCTGTCCTTGGTATTGTCCCGCACCGCGATGATAAAGGGGAAGCCGTGTTTGGCCACATAATCGGCGTTCAGGCGCTGAAACTGACTGCGCTCGGCATCGGTCAGCGCGTCCAGCGCGGCGCTGGCCTGTTCTTGCGTGCTGTCCGGGGTCAACCTTCTGGCGGAGGCCAGTTTGCCCGCAAGATCTGGGTGGGCCTGCAGGACCCCCAGACGTTCAGCCGCCGAGGCGCTGCGGAACATGCGGGCAAGGGCCGAGTGCAGCCCCTCGGCGCTGTCATGGGCGGGGCCGAGTTCAAGGTCGAAGGCGCGATCGGCGATCCAGCGCGAATGTTCGAAAATTGATCCGAAAGCTTCGACAAAACGGGCCCGCGACATTTGGGAAGGGCGTTCAAAGCGCTGATGCGGATGGGTCTTTGCCCAATGGCGTGCAATGTCGATCCGGCGGGCGAACCAGACGTCCTTGTGCGATTTTGCATAGTCTAGAAACCGCTTCAGCCCGGCCACCTTGCCCGGACGCCCGATCAGGCGGTTGTGCAGGCCGATGGAAAACATCTTGGCCCTTCCGTCCTGCCCTTCGGCATAAAGCGTGTCGAAACTGTCGCGCAGATAGGTGAAGAACTGTTCGCCCTCGATATATCCCGGTGCGGTGGCAAAGCGCATGTCGTTGGCTTCCAGTGTGTAGGGGATCACCAACTGATCGCGCGCGCCGACTTCGGTCCAGTAGGGCAGATCATCGTCATAGGTGTCGGAAATCCAGTCCAGTTGCCCGGTCTCGGCGGTCAGCCGCAGCGTGTTCATCGAACAGCGCCCGGTGTACCAGCCGCGCGGCGGCTCTCCGACGACTTCGGTGTGCAGGCGGATGCTTTCCGCGATCTGGGCGCGCTCTTCGTCTTCGGTCATGTCGCGGTGATCGACCCATTTCAGCCCATGGCTGGCAATCTCCCATCCGGCGGCCTTCATCGCGGCCACTTGTTCGGGGTTGCGGGCAAGGGCCGCGGTCACCCCGTAGATGGTCACAGGAATTTCCATGCCGGTGAAAAGCCGGTGCAGACGCCAGAACCCGGCGCGCGCGCCATAGTCATAGATCGATTCCATGTTCCAGTGGCGCTGTCCGGGCCAGGGGGCGGCCCCGGCGATGTCGGACAGGAACGCCTCGGACTGCGCGTCGCCGTGCAAAAGGTTGTTTTCGCCGCCCTCTTCGTAGTTGAGAACGACCGAAATCGCGATCCTGGCCCCCTGTGGCCATCGGGCATCGGGCGGGTTGGGGCCGTGGCCGCGAAAATCTCGGGGGTAACGATTCATCACGACACTCCTGCAGGTCGCAAAACACTAGGGGGGATTTCCCGATTGGTTTATCAAATAATCGAAGAAGCACCTATCGAAAGCCGACGGGCCCGCGGGCGATGGCCTTGGGTTAGGGTCGCAGAAGGCGCATCAAGGGGGTCAAGATGACGGGTGGACGGCTGAGCACGCATGTTCTGGACACGGCCCGGGGCAAACCGGCGGCGGGCGTGGTGATCTGGTTGTACCGGATCGACGGCGACAGCCGCAAAAAGCTGAAAGAGGTGGTGACCAATGCCGACGGGCGCAGCGATGCGCCGCTGCTGGCGGGGACCGATCTGACGGAAGGCCAGTACGAACTGGTCTTTTGCGCGGGTGACTACCTGCGCGCCTCGGGACAGGCGGGCGATGGCATCTTGTTTCTGGACCGGATCCCGATCCGCTTTGGCGTGGTGGATGCGGGCGGGCATTACCATGTGCCGCTGCTGATCAGCCCCTTCGCCTATTCAACCTATCGCGGCAGCTGATTTTCGCAGCGCCGGGACCTGTCCGATTCTCGCACCACGGATTTATTTGCACCTGCAGCGTTTCGTCGCGGCGGAACGCGCCCTTTGCTGCGTATAAGGATCGGAAGCTATCGGACAGGGGCCTTTGACCATGGCGCAAAGTGACGATCTGGCGAAGATCCTTGCGGGATCACGGCCGCGCCGGACGATGCGCTGGATCTGGGGCGCCCTATTGGTTGCGGCACTGGCGGCTGGCGGGTGGTACCTTGTCAGCACCCGCAGCCAGACCGCGACTCTGGTCTATTCCACCGAAGCCGTCGCGCGCGGCGAACTGATTGTGTCGGTCACCGCGACCGGGTCGGTGCAGCCCACCAACGAGGTCGAAGTGTCGTCGGAACTGTCCGGCACCTTGGACGAGGTTCTGGTCGATTTCAACGATCCGGTGACCGAAGGTCAGGTGCTGGCGCGGCTGAACACCACGAAACTGGCCGCTCAGGTGGCCAATTCCCGCGCCCAGCTTGCCGCTGCAAAGGCCCGTCTCCTGCAGGCGCAGGCCACCGCGCGCGAGGCAGCGGCCGATCTTGAAACCAAGACCGCGCTTGCGGCGCGGGGGGTCACGTCGAAGAACGACATGGCGGGGATCGAGGCAAGCTATGAACGGGCCAATGCCTCGGTCGCCATCGCCGAGGCCGATCTGACGCTGGCCGAGGCCAACCTTTCGCTGGTCGAAACCGATCTGGGCAAGGCCGAGATTCGCTCTCCGATCACCGGCATCGTGCTGGACCGCGTGGCCGAGGCCGGGCAGACGGTGGCCTCGTCGCTGTCGGCCCCGGTGCTGTTCACGCTGGCGGGCGATCTGCGACAGATGCAACTGTTGGTCGATATCGACGAGGCTGATATCGGCAGGGTGGCGGTGGGCGATGCGGCCAACTTCACCGTCGATGCCTATGAGGGGACCGAATTTCCGGCGGTGATCACGCAGGTGCGCTTTGCGCCCGAAACCACGAACGATGTGGTGACCTACAAGGCGGTGCTGGCGGTGGACAATCCCGACGCGCTGTTGCGCCCCGGCATGACGGCGACGGCCACGATCACGGTCGCCTCGGTTGCGGATGCGCTGATCGTGCCGAATGCCGCGCTGCGCTATGCCCCGCCCGTGGCCGGTGCCAGACGGTCGGGCGCCGGGCTAGTGGGGATGATCCTGCCGATGCCCGGCTCTCGCGGGCAGGTCGGCGTCGCCACCGGCAAATCGCTGTGGGTGCTGCGCGCGGGTGTGCCCGTCGAGGTGGCGGTGACACCGGGCGACAGTGACGGGCGGCGCACGGTGGTGACGGCGCCGGATCTGGCCGAAGGCGATCTGGTGATCACCGACCAGGACGAGCAGGCCAATTGAGATGGCCGAACCGCTGATCCGCTTTCGCGATGTGGCGCGCGTCTATGGCACGGGCGAGGCCGAGGTGCGCGCGCTGGCCGGGGTCAGCCTGACCATCGAGAGGGGCGAATTCGTCGCCATCATGGGCGCTTCTGGGTCGGGAAAATCGACGGCGATGAACATCATCGGCTGTCTGGACCGCCCCACTGCCGGGGAATACCTGTTTCAGGGGGTTCCCGTGCAGGGGCTGGATGCCGATCAGCGCGCGCTTCTGCGCCGTCACACCTTGGGGTTCGTGTTTCAGGGGTTCAATCTGCTGGCCCGCTCCACCGCGCTGGAAAACGTCGAACTTCCCCTGATCTACAAGGGCTTGCCACGCGCACAGCGGGTGGCGCTGGCCAGATCGGCGCTGAACAAGGTCGGGCTTTCCGGGCGCGAGAACAGCGATCCGTCGCAATTGTCGGGCGGCCAGCAGCAGCGCGTGGCGATTGCCCGGGCCCTGGCGGGCAACCCCCGGGTCATTCTGGCCGACGAGCCCACCGGCAATCTGGACAGCAGGCGCAGCCACGAGATCCTGAAGTTGTTGCAGGCGCTGAACCGGGACGAGGGCATCACCATCGTCATGGTCACCCATGAAGAAGACATCGCGGCCTATGCCGGGCGGCGCATCGTCTTTGCCGACGGGCAGCTTGTTGACGACCCTGTCAAAGAGGCGCGCCCATGATCTGGGAAACCGTGACGCTGGCCTTTACCGCGATCATCCGCAACAAGCTGCGGTCCTTTCTGACCGTGCTGGGCGTGGTCATCGGAGTGGCGGCGGTCATCGCCATGGTGACGATCGGGCAGGGATCCTCGGCGCAGGTCAGCGCCAGCGTGGAAAGCCTTGGCACCAATGTGCTGTCCCTGCGCCCGGGCAAGTTCCGCATGGGGCCACCTACCGGTGGGGGGGCGGGCGGTCAGCCACCCCGGTTCGACCTCAAGGACGCCGAAGCCATCGCCGTCCTGTCCGCCGTGGCCTATGTCGCGCCACAGGTGACCACCGGGGTGACGGTTGTGGCGGGCAACGCCAATTCGACGACGACAGGCTATGGCACCACGGCCGATTACCTGAAGGTGCAGAACTGGACCGTGGCTCTGGGACGGGGGTTTTCCGATGCCGAACAAGCGGCGGGCACTCCGGTTTGCCTTTTGGGCCAGACCGTGCGCGACGATCTGTTCGGCAAATCCGATCCGGTCGGTGAACGCATCCGGGTCAGAACCCTGTCCTGTCAGGTGATCGGCGTGATGACGGCACGCGGGGCGGGGTCTTTCGGGCAGGATCAGGACGACCTGATCCTGATGCCGATCAAGACGGTGCAGCGCCGCCTTGTCGGCAATTCCGATGTCGAAAGCCTGACGATCGCGCTGCGCAAATCGGCGACCTCGGCGGAAGGGGTCGATCAGGTGTCGCAACTGATGCGCGACCGGCGCCGCATCGCCCTGGGGCAGGAGGACAATTTCAGCGTCACCGACATGGCCGAGATTTCCTCAGTCCTGACCGGGATCAACACGGTTCTGACCGGGTTGCTGTCGTCTGTCGCGGCGGTCAGCCTGCTGGTGGGCGGCATCGGGATCATGAACATCATGCTGGTGTCGGTCACCGAACGGACGCGGGAGATTGGCATCCGGCTGGCGGTGGGGGCGACCGCCGGTCAGGTTCTGATGCAGTTTCTGGTCGAGGCGGTGGTGCTGTCGTTGCTGGGCGGTGTCCTGGGGATCGTCGCGGGGCTGGGGCTGGCCCTAGTCGGCTCGGTCCTGCTGTCGATCCCTTTCGCGCCGTCGGGGGCCGTGGTCGCGCTGGCTTTTGGCTTTTCGGCCTTGGTGGGCGTGGTCTTCGGCTATTTCCCGGCCCGCCGTGCCGCCCGGCTAGACCCGATCGAGGCGTTGCGCCATCAATAGGTCAGGGCGGGACGGGCCTAGGGGGGATGCCCCCTAAAGCCCCGGAATGGACAGGCCTTCGACCGCGCGCCGGGTGGCGTCGCGGATATGGGCGGCCATGTAATCGGTGAACAGCCGCACCTTGGGGTCTTTCAGGCGACGATGCTGCGACAGGCTGGAAAGCTGGGTCGGCAGCGGGGGCGTGGCCAGGGCAACCGGAACCAGCCGACCCTCGCGCAGATGATCGGCCACTTCGAATACCGGTTTCAACACGATGCCGCGCCCGTCCAGCGCCCAACCGGTCAAGACGTCACCGTCGTCGCTTTCGAAGGGCCCGGTGATTTCAAACCGGCGCGGGCCCTCGGGGGTTTTCAGCGCCCATTGAAACTCTTTCGCG
>JANMJC010000559.1:0-3213 GCA_031371185.1 Paracoccaceae bacterium
GCCGATTCGCGGCCGTCACGGCCCTTTTCGACGTCGAAAGTCACTGCCTGACCGTCATCCAATTGACGGATCCCGGCGCTTTCGACGGCCGAGACGTGAACGAACACGTCCTTGCCGCCCGACGCCGGAGCGATGAAACCGAAACCCTTGGTCGTGTTGAACCATTTCACGGTGCCATTGGCCATCGTGTTGTCTCCTGATCTTGACTGCCACCCACAACATGCGATGGCCCGGCTTGGTCACTTGGATCGAGTGTCTGAAGCCGTGATGGAGACAGAAAGGTCGATGAAAAAGCGTTTTCGCAGGCCGCAGTTAGTCTTTTTGCACCGAAATTGCAAGGCTTTCCTTTGGCCGACGTCACTCTCTACAGCTTGATGTCGTAGGTCACCCATTTCGTCGCCTGCGCCACCCGGTCATACAGACCGCGCGCGCGGGCGTTGTCCTCGGCCGTGATCCAGCGCAGCACCGTCCAACCCTGATCGCGGCCCCGCAGCCGAACGGCCTCGATCAGTCCAGCCGCAGCGCCCGATCCGCGCGCTTGCGGGTCGACGAAAAGGTCGTCCAGAAACCCGCCGGTGCTGGCCGACAGGGGGCGCGCAAAGGGCCGGTAATGCGCCAGCCCGATCAACCCGGTGTCACCCCGCGCGACGAATCCCTTGGTGCCGTGGCTGTCGTCCTGCAACCAGCCCCAGACCCGCGCGCGCATCTCGTCGGTCTGCGCCACGCCGTAAAATGCCGCATAGCCGGCATAAAGCCGCGCCCATTCGGCAAAGTCCTGCTGGTTTGGTGGTTCGATGATCATCGGTTTCCCCGCGGTTGCGGTCCTTGCAAAGCATATTCCGGTGGTGCGGTCCATCCTTGGCTTGCGCCCTTGCACGCCACGGGGCCCCGCCCTAGGCTTGCCCATGCTCTTGCTCAGCTACAACATTCAATACGGGTTCGGGTCCGACGGGATCTGCGATCTGGCGCGGGCAGCGGGCGTGATCGACGGGGCCGACCTGATCGCTTTGCAAGAGGTTGACCGCCATTGGCAGCGCAGCGGGGATGTCGATCAACCGGCGCTGCTGGAACGGCTGTTGCCGCAGTATTACACCGCCTTCGCCCCGGCCTTTGACATGGATGCCTCGACCCGCGCGCGGGGCAGGATCACCAACCGCCGCCGTCAGTTCGGCCCGATGATCCTGTCGCGCTGGCCGATCCTGTGGACGCGGCTGCATCTGTTGCCGATGCGGCGCATGCTTGCCCCGCTGAACACCCAGACCGCCGCCCTTGAAGCCTGCGTTGCCGCGCCCGGCGGGCCCCTGCGGGTCTTTTCGCTGCATCTGGCCCATGTCGGTGTCGCCGAAAGGCTGGACCAGATCGACCATCTTTCGGCCCTTCTGGCCCGCGCGCCTGTCGCGGGCCCACCGTGGAGCGGGACCGACGACGAACCCGTCCGCAACTGGACCAACGGCCAGCCAGAGCCGCCGAACCCGAGCGCCACCATCCTGATGGGCGATTTCAACTGCGAACCGGGCAGCGCCGAGATGGGCCGGCTTCTGGGCCAGTCGCCCTATCACCCCGGGGCCCGCTATGCGCAGGGTCTGGTGGATGTGGTGGCGCAAGCGGCAGCGCCGGGCGCCTCCCCCCTGCACACCCATGAAAAGGTCATCGACGGCCGGATGCGGCAGCGCCGGCTGGACCATATCCTGATGACCCCGGAACTGGCCGCCCGCGCGCATTCTGCCCGCACTGACCCCGGCCAGATCGCATCGGATCATTTTCCGCTTTGGGTCACGCTGGATCTGGAATGACCGCTTCGCGCCAAAGCCATGACCTTGACAGCCCCGGACGCCGCGCCCCGTCTGGCCCGGCAAGGACCGCATTCATGTTCCCCTCTCCGCTTGGCGCAAGCCTGTCGTCTGACAAGCCCGAATTCCCCCCCGCACAGGCCGCAGCCGCGGCCTTGCAACACTATGGGCTGACCGGGCAACTTGCGCTGCTGACCTCGGAACGCGATGTCAACTACCGGCTGACAACGGCGCAGGGCAGCTTTGTGCTGAAGCTTGGCAACCCGGCGGAACCTGCCGAGGTGACCGACTTTCAGACCCGGGCCTTGCTGCATCTTGAAACGGCCGGGCTTCCGGTGCCCAGGGTGATCCCCACGCGTGACGGGGCGGCTGAGGTCGTCACGGACAGGGGCACCTTGCGGTTGCTCAGTTGGCTGGACGGCGTCCTGATGCCGCAGGCCACGGCCTCGGCCGGGCTGCGCCGCTCGATGGGGGGCCTGAACGCGCGGCTGACCCTTGGTCTGCAGGGCTTTGCCCACCCCGCCGCCGATCATGTCCTGCAATGGGATCTGAAACAGGCCGCGGTCCTGCGCGCCTTGCTGGCCGACCTTGACCCCGATCTGCGCCCGCAGGCCGAAACCGTCCTTTCAAGGTTTGAGCGGCGGGTTGCCCCCGCCCTGCCCGGCCTGCGCTGGCAAGTCGTGCACAACGATCTGAACCCGCACAACATTCTGGTTTCGCCCGATCACGCCCAAGTCACCGGCATTCTGGATTTCGGCGACATGGTGCGCACGCCTCTGGTCTGCGATCTGGCGGTGGCCGCCTCGTATCAGGTGGACCCCGCGCAGCCGGTCGACAGCCTGACCGACTTTGTCGGCGCCTATCACGCGACCCTGCCGCTGACCGGGCCCGAGGCTGATCTGATCCTTGACCTTGTCGAAACCCGCTGGCTGACCACCCTGTGCATCACCGCCCACCGCGCCGCGCGCTATCCCGAAAACGCCCCCTACATCCTGCGCAACGCACCGCGCGCCCGGGCCGGTCTTGCGGCCTTTGCCGGGCTTGACCGCGCCCGCGCCACCCGAACCTTGCTTTCAGCCCTGAGGCCCCGATGACCGACACCTCCGTCCTGCCCGGCGCCATGCCGAACGCCTATCAACCCGGAGGCGGCGATCTGGGCCCGGACGAACCTGCGCTGGTCGCACGGCGACAAAAGCTGTTGGGCCCGGCCTATCGGCTGTTCTACGAGACCCCGGTCCATCTGGTTCGCGGGCAGGGTGTTTGGCTCTATGACCCGCAGGGCAACGCCTATCTGGACACCTACAACAATGTGGCCTCGGTTGGTCATTGCCACCCCCATGTCGTGGCCGCCACCGCCCGCCAATCGGCGCTGTTTGCCAGCCATACCAGATATCTGCACGACGGCGTTCTGGCCTATGCCGAG
>JANMJC010000560.1:0-1504 GCA_031371185.1 Paracoccaceae bacterium
GCCCTCCCCCAGGCCACCGCGAACCATTGCAGCGTCAATCCGGGCGGCGGAAAGGCAAACGACCGCTCTTCGGTGGTGAACGCAAACAGGAATATGAGCAGGATCGGCAGGTGCAGGAACAACAGCCCGCCAAAGGCCGCCAGCTTCAACCAGATCGAGGCGTCAGAGCGCATCAAACGCCCCCGCCCGTTTCGCAGCCGTCAGATAGACCAGCATGATCACGATGGGCACCACGGCAAAGGCCGCCGCCAGCGGCACATTCCCCGCTGTCCCCTGCAACTGATACACCGCCATGCCGATGAAACTGGCCGATGTGCCGATGATCTGCGGGATGATGTAATCGCCGAGGGTCAGCGAAAAGGTAAAGATCGACCCTGCAATCACCCCCGGCATGGCCAGCGGCAGGGTCACGGTGCGAAACGTCTGCCCCGCCGTCGCCCCGAGATCCGCGGAAGCCTCGATCATCGACGTCGGAACCCGCTCCAACGCGGCCTGCATCGGCAGGATCATGTAGGGCAGCCAGACATAGGTGAACACGATGAAGGTGCCGAGGAACGAGGTGGACAAGGAATTGCCCCCGACGCCCGGCAGCGCCAAGGCGGCGTCCAGCACCGCGCCGGCATGGGTGGCCGTTGCGGCCCAGGTCAGGAAACCCTCCTTGGCGAGGATCAGTTTCCAGGCATAAACCTTGACCAGATAGCTGGACCACAAGGGCAGCATGACGCCGAGGTAGAACGCGGCTTTCCAGCGGCCTTTGGCATAGCGGGCCGCGTAATAGGCGATGGGAAAGGCGAGGATAGCCGAAGCGAGGGTCACCGCGACGGCCATCGCGAGCGTGCGCAGAATGATGAACAGGTTGGACAGGCGGAACAACTCGCCATAGGTTTTCAGGGTGAATTGGTGGACGATCAGCCCCGACATCTCGTCAATCGAGAAGAAGCTTTGCAGCAGGAGAGCCGCCAGCGATCCCAGATAGACCACACTCAGCCACAACAGCGGTGGTGTCACTAGCAAGGCGAGCAGCAGGTTCGGTCGCCGCCAGAACAGCGCGGTCAGGCGGTCAGCCAAACCGCGCGGTGGCAAGATGGCGGGGCCGGCCATCACGCCTCGTCCATCAGATGCAGGGCGGCGGGGTCAAAGCCCAAAGTCACCGCGGTGCCAAGCTCGGGCGGCGTGGCACCGGCGGGCAACAGCGCCGCAATCGGCTGACCGCGCGCCTGTATGGTCAGCCGCGTGGTGGCGCCGAGATAGCGCAGCGCCGTGACCGGGCCGGTAAGCGGCCCCTGATCCGCCAGCCGCAACGCCTCGGGCCGCAGCGACGACCAGCGCGCCGGGCCGCCGAGCGCCTGCGTCAACTGCGGCGGCAGGATGTTGGACGAGCCGACGAAATCGGCGACAAAGCGGGTGCGGGGCTGGCTGTAGATTTCGGCAGGCGTGCCAATCTGTGCGATCTTGCCAGCGTTGAACACCGCCAGACTGTCGGCCATCGACAAGGCCTCGGACT
>JANMJC010000583.1:0-5367 GCA_031371185.1 Paracoccaceae bacterium
CGCATCCAATTGTCCGGGCCGACCTACAGGTCGGGCGCTGCGGGCGGTCGCAGGCCGGTGACGTAGATCGACGGCACTTCGATCTCTCCGTCCACCATCAGGGTGGTGCCGCCGGGGCCAGAGCGGATTTCAAGGATCTCGCTGTAATGTTCGACCTCGGTCTCGCCCAGCAACTCCTCTCCGGTATAACTTTCAAGGCTGAGGGAATAGACGCCTTCGGGCAAGGGATCGCCGTTGGGGTCGGTGCCGGTCCAGGCGTAATTGGCGGTCGACACAGGGATTTCCTGCCGTGACACCTCGTTGCCATCTTCGTCCTTCACCACCAGAACCGCCCTGTCGGCGGCGGCCGCAGGGTTGGGCGACAGGGTGATCGGCGTGATACCGTCAAAATGCACCGGGGCGGCAAAGCGGGCTTCGTTGCCCACCCATCCGGCCATCTGCGACATGCCCATCATGGTCATCTGGCTGGTCAGGCCGGTCAGCAGGCTGTTGGTCTGCACCTGCTGTTCGACCCCGGAAAAGGTGGCCAACTGGACCGCGAATTCATTGGCATCCATCGGGTTCAACGGGTCCTGATTCTGGATCTGCGTGGTCATCATCACCAGAAATGTCTGATAGTCCGAGGTGACAACGGGCGTTGTCGCCGTCGCTGCGGGAAAGCCCGTTGTCGTGCCGGTGTTGGCGGATTGGACGTCCATGGGTCAGCCTTTCAAAGCCTGAGATCAAGACCGCCCGACCCCGTGGTCAAGGCGCGTGTTACGGGTGCGGGGGCGATGCCCCCAGGGTTGATTACGGGCGCAGGACCAAGGTCAGTCCAGGCTGTTCTGTCCGGTTTTGCCTGCCCGCCGCCCCAGGTTCCAAACCCCAGATCGGCCGAGCCAAAGCCCATGGCGCGGAATTCGCCGGTCAACTGATCGGCATGGCGACGCAAAAGCTCCAGCGTTTCGGGGCGTTCGGCTGACAGGAGAATCTGCACCCCATCGCCCCTATGGGTGATTTCAAACCGCATGCGGCCAAGTTCCGCCGGTTCCAGCAAGACCTCGGCGCGATCTTCGGCGCGGTGCACGATCAGATGGGCAACCTGGGTCGTCACCGGGTCGCCGGGTCGCGAAGGGACCGCATTTTGACCGACGGGAGGCGGCTCCGCCCGGTCGAACAGGGCCGGTCCGGGCGCGGACGGGTCTGTGTCAGCAAGACCCGCGATCTGACCCGGGCTGATCGCCGCCAGCGGGGCGGCAATTGCCGGGATCTGTGCCGGAAGCCCGTTGGCCTGAACGGCAGCGGTCGGTTGCCCCAAGGTCTGGGCCGCATCGTCCGCTTCATCCGTTGGCATCACAGGGTCGGGGGGTGTCACAAGGTCGGGGGGCGTGGCCCCTTTGTCTTGCGGCGCAGAATCGGGAAGGGCGAGGGTGAAAGCCGCCTGCACGGGCGCCGTTACCTTTGCGCCCGGCTGAACGCCAAGGGTCGGGGGCCCGAGATCTGCCAGACGAAAGTCGTAAGCGGCCTGACGCGAGGGCACCTGGTGTCGGTCCGGTGCGATCTGCTCTGTGACGACGATCAGGGTTTCGCCGGCCACCGCGCCATCATTCGTCAAGTCGTTTGAGGGCCGGGGGTCAAGAAGGTTTGCCGGACCGGTCGAACGATCCGATGCGTCCAGCCTTGCCCCAGGCGACGGCGGCCCCGGTTCCCGGGGTGGCGGGATCGGGAATCTCCGCCCTTCGGTCACAAGGCCCTGGGATACCGTGACCGGCAGGTGAGCGTGCACAAGCGCCGCAACGGCACCTTGGGTCGGTTGTTCGGCAGACGGCGGGGCAAGTCCCGGCACGGGGGGCAGCGGAAGGGTCACACCCTGTGGGTCTGGCGGGGGTGCCTGGACGGGGTGCGGTGTCACGCCCTCGCGGTCTGGCAGGGTCTGCACCGCAGGATGCGGCGGTGCCACGCCCTGCCGGGCCGGCAGCCTATCCGGCACGGCCAGAAGCGGTGCCATGCCCTGCCGTGGCGACAGCCTATCCGGCTCGGGAAGAAGCGGTGTCATGCCCTGCAGGTCCGGCGGCGTATCCGGCACGGGGTGAAGCGGAGGCGTCGTTTCCTGCCGGTCTGGCAACGTGTCAGGCGCGCGCGGGGTCTGTGGTGCCATGCCCTGCCGGTCCGGAGGGGAAACCGGCACGGGCCGATCCTTGATGCCAAGCGCGACGCCCGGCCATGGTTCCTGCCGCTGCGTCTCGCCGTCCGGCAATCTGGTCAGGCCGGGGTCAGATATCCTTGCCGCAGGGTCCATGGGCGGGGCGGGATCAATGGGCGCCGCCGGTCGGGCATTGGCGCCGACCCGGGACGGTGGCTGCGGATCCGGCAGTGGCCGATCCGGTGTCTTGTCGGGATCAGGGCCAGTACCCTGATCCGGCCACGTCCCGGTCTTTGGGCCGAAAAATGGCGCGACCGTCTCTTGTTGCAGATCTTTTTGCGGCAGATCGGCTTGGGGCGAGGGGCCGGACCCGGGCTGCTCTGCCCCGCTCGGCCTTGCGGGCAGGACCACGGGCTGTTCTGTCAGGGCCGGCGGCGACCCCGGCGACGCAAAGCCTATGGTCTGGGCTGCGGGCATGGTGGCCGGGAACGTAGCTTCCGGGGGAATACCTGCCGGCAGGGGTGCTGCGACCATCATCGTCGGGACAAACCCTGGATCGGCCACTTCCCCGACCTTCGGATCGGCGTCGGCCCTGTGTGACGGTGGATCGATGCGCCCTGGGTGGAAATCAAGGCCCCACGCGACATCGGCACCCTCAGACAGGATCGGGACGGGGGGCGAGACCGCAGGGAGGACGTCCGTTGCCGGACCTGCGGTTCTGACTTCGGGCAGAACCACGGCCACAGGCGCCGGGGCGTCTGCGCCCCGCATCACGGCCAGAAAGTCACCAGACCCGCCCTCTGGTCCGGGGAGCACCGCGGCATCCTGCCCCTGTGGCCGCCGAAAATCCGTCATCTGGACAAGTTCGATCATCATTCCCCGACTTCTGCCGTATCCCTCGGTTATTGAGGGCCAGTGGTTACCACCTGTTTACCGGCAACTGGCATAACCTGAAAAATCCTAGCTTTCCGGAGCCCGCCATGCCGCCCCTCCTGCCTCTTTCAGCCCAAAGCGCCCCGCCGGTCCAAAGTTCCGCCCGCCGGACCGAGGTTCTGTGGCAGAAATCCCAGGAGATGGAGGCGGCCTTTCTGGCCGAAATGCTGTCAATTGCGGGTCTGGGGGCCAGTGACGACAGCACGGAAGGGGGTTTTTCCGGCGGAATCGGCGAACAACAGTTTTCGTCGTTCCTGCGTCAGGAACAGGCCAGACTCATGGTGCAACATGGCGGCATCGGCCTTGCGGAACAGATCTTTCAGTCTTTGACACAGGTGCGGAATGACTAGAACGGCCGATGTCCTGCACCAGACGCTGGATGAAATCACCCAGGCGATCTTGACCGGCGACCTGTCAGGCTTGTCCGACCTGACGGGGACGCTGGAAAACACCCTGTCCCGGCACAAGGATCTGCTGGACCGCCAGACGCTGCAGAGCATGCAGAAAAAGCTTGATCGCAACGCCGCACTTCTGCGGGCGGCGCAACGCGGCCTGCGGGCGGCGCAGCGGCGTCTGGCCGAAATCCGGGGTGTCTCGCAGGGGCTGACGACCTACGACGCCACGGGGACGCGCCTGTGCAGGCCGCCGTCGGGCCATGCCGATCACCGCGCCTGACCGCAGACCGGTCCGGCCGGCGAATTCGGCTAAAATCCTTTGCATTCAATGTGGCGAAACTGTGGCGCCGTTAGGATTCCCTTAGATTTTCGCAGGCTTGATGTCAGGGCATCCCAGGTGGGGTGGCGCGATTTGGGCGGGGGCCTGAGCGCAAGGAAAGAACGCCGCCTTTGCCATCGGGTAAGATGGTGCAACATGCCGGGTCGAAATGCCCGACCCTCCGAAAGGAAAACGAAATGACGTCCATTATGACGAACACCAGCGCGATGGTGGCGCTGCAGACCATGAAGTCGATCAACAAGAACCTGCAGATGGCCCAGTCGCAGATTGCCACCGGCAAGAACGTGAACAACGCCAAGGACAATGCGGCCGTCTGGGCCATCTCGAAGGTGATGGAATCGGATGTGAAGGGCTTCAAGGGGATTTCTGACAGCCTCAATCTGGGCTCGTCCACCATTTCGGTTGCTCGGCAGGCGTCTGAAACCGTCACCGATCTTCTGACCGAGATGAAGGGCAAGATCGTCGCGGCCCAGGAAGACAACGTTGACCGGGCCAAGATCCAGCTTGATGTTGCCGCTCTGCGCGACCAGATCAATTCTGTGGTCGGCGCGGCGCAGTTCAACGGTCTGAACCTTGTCGACGGCTCTCAGGGATCGGTCGACGTGCTGGCCTCGCTGGACCGCAGTGGCACCGGCGTGGTGGCTTCGTCCATCACCGTGACCGCCCAGAACCTGTCGACCGGGGGCTATACGGCGAACAACGTCTTTGCGGCCGGCGCGGGAACATCGGTGGTTTCGGCAGCTGCCGATACCTTCGTCATGTCGCTGGACAGCGCCACGGGGACCGATTCCGTCACCATCCAGGACGGCACCACCGCCTGGGCGGCGGGCGACAAGGTGTCAATGCGCATCGGGGACAAGACCGCCTCCTACACCATCTCCGAGGCCGACGTGACCTCTGGCAACAACACGGTTGCCGACCTTGTGGCGGTCGGGCTGAAAAACTCGATTGACGCTTTGGGCATCACCGATCTGACGGTCGACTATGACAGCGGCAGCCCCGGCGTCCTGACCTTTACCAACGCCGGCACCAAGGATCTCGCGGTCAGCGGTCAGTTCAAGAACGCCAATACCGGCGGCCTTGCCACCCTGGATGCGATCGACGTTTCGACGGCAGTCGGGGCGCAAACCGCGCTGGGCAACGTCGAGGGGCTGCTGGCAACCTCGATCGACGCATCGGCCTCGTTCGGTTCGGTCCAGTCCCGGATCGAGATTCAGGCCGAATTCGTCGGCAAGCTGACGGATGCCCTGCGCGCCGGTATCGGGGCGATGGTGGATGCGGACCTGGAAGAGACCTCGGCACGGCTGCAGGCGCTGCAGGTGCAGCAGCAACTGTCCACGCAGGCGCTGTCGATCGCCAACCAGCAGCCGCAAAGCGTCCTGGCGCTGTTCCGTTAAGACGGTTCGGGCCGGGGGCACCCCCCCGGCCCGCCTCTCCCCTTCATCCCTGACCCCAAAGGATAGATCGTGTCCGCAGCCCAGTCCGCCCAGCGCGCCTATGCGCGCAAGGAAGCCCCGACGCGTCCGCCGCGCACCCTTGAGTACGATCTCTTAGCCCAGGCGACGCAGCGCCTGACG
>JANMJC010000603.1:0-5098 GCA_031371185.1 Paracoccaceae bacterium
CGAGGGCCCGCCGGCCAAGGGCCTCTTTCGCGTCGGTCTGGGTTTGCGGCCTTCCCCCGGTGGCCCTCGTGCCGCGAAGTGCCGTGACCATGCCCCGGGGCCAAGGCCCCTCGTAAGGCCACTGCTGCCCTGCGGACCAAAGCCCGGCACGAAACCAAACCGGATTTCCACGGCGCGCAGAGCTTGGAACGCTTCCAAACTTGACTTCACCCAGAGGGGGGGCCATATCTGACTGGAATAGTCGGAGATTACCAAGATGTTCATCCAGACCGAATCCACGCCGAACCCGGCGACGTTGAAATTCCTGCCGGGTCAGGCCGTGCTGGACTTCGGGGCCGCCGATTTTCCCAGTGTGACCGCCGCCGAAAAATCGCCGCTGGCCAAGCGGATCTTTACCGTCGCGGGCGTGACGGGCGTGTTCCTTGGCACCGATTTCGTGACAGTGACCAAGGCCGATGACGTCGAGTGGCAGCATATCAAGCCCGCCATTCTGGGCGCCATCATGGAGCATTACCAGTCCGGTCAGCCGGTGATGGAAGGCGAAGGTCAGGCGGCCCATGCCGCGCACGATGGGCCGGACGGTGATATCGTCAAGCAGATCAAAGAGTTGCTGGACACCCGCGTGCGCCCTGCCGTGGCACAGGATGGCGGCGACATCACCTTTCACGGCTTTGACCGGGGGGTTGTGTACCTGCACATGAAGGGGGCCTGCGCGGGCTGCCCCTCCAGCACGCTGACGCTGAAGATGGGCATCGAAAACCTGCTGCGCCACTATATCCCCGAGGTGCTTGAGGTGCGTCCTGTCGCGGCCTGAGATCGTAGCGGCTCCGATACTGTACACGGTATTGGCCATTGATACATCGGCGGCGCATTGCGCCGCCGCTTTGTTGTTTGGCCATCAGGAACCGGGATTGACCGAAACCCGCAGGATTGTGGCGCGAAGCGAAGACATGACCAAGGGTCAGGCCGAACGCCTGCCCGCACTGGTCGCCGAACTGATGGCACAGGAAGGCGTCGGCTGGCCGGACATCAGCCTTGTGGCGGTCGGGGTCGGGCCGGGCAATTTCACCGGAATCCGCATCGCGGTCGCCTTTGCGCGCGGTCTGGCACTGGGGCTTGGGGTTCCGTCCAAGGGTGTGACCTCGTTTCAGGCCGTCGCCATGGCCCATGGTGCCACGTCCTTTCCCTTTTGGGTGGCCCTGGACGCCCCGCGCGGCGAGCACTATGCGCAACGTTTCCCCCAAGGTGCTGCCTGCATTCTTGGCCCGGACGGGCTGGCGGCGCTGGACGCACCCGTGCTGCACCGCAACAGCCTTGACGCCCGCGCCCTGGTGTCGGCGATTGCCGACCACGCCTGGCATACGCCCACCGACGCCCGCCTGCGCCCCGCGCCCTTTTACCTGCGCGCGGCCGATGCCGCCCCGGCCAGTGATCCCCCGCCCCTGATCCTGCCATGACCGCCGCCTTGACTCCCGCTCGCATGGCCGAAATCCACGCCCGCTGTTTCGTCATGCCGCGCCCCTGGTCAGAGACCGAGATCGCCGCCGCTCTGGCCGACCCTCTGGGCATTGCCGTGACTGATTCGGCGGGGTTCCTGTTGGGCCGCGTCGTGGCCGCAGAGGCCGAGATCCTGACCCTTGCCGTCGATCCGGCGGCGCGCAGTCAGGGGATCGGGCAGCGGCTTGTCGGCGATTTTTTGACGCAAGCACGGATGCGCGGTGCCGAAAGGATCTTTCTGGAGGTGGCGCAGACGAATCCGGCCGCCTGCGCCCTGTACGCCAGATGCGGATTCACGCCGCAGGGCCGACGCAAGGCCTATTACCGCGACCAAGGGGGGCATCCGGTGGACGCGCTGGTGCTGGTCTGGCACGTCGCGTCCCCGACAGCCCCGGGATAAAAGGCTTTTCGGTCGAAAATTGATCTTTCGATCAAAGATGGCCCCGCCCCGACAGATTCCTGTTGACCCTTCCCCCGGTCTTCGCCCTAAATCGCGCACGAACCCTCGGGCGTGCTGCCAACGATCCGCGTGCTGCAGAGGGCGCAATGAATGATAGATAACCGGGAGAATATCATGACCCTGATGAAACACCTGTTGGGTGCATCGGCGCTTTTGGCCCTGACTTCGGGCGCAGTACTGGCAGACCCAGCAATCATTTTCGACCTTGGCGGCAAGTTCGACAAGTCGTTCAACGAAGCGGCCTTCAACGGCGCGCAGCGTTGGGCCACCGAAACCGGCGGCACTTTCAAAGAGCTGGAAATGCAGTCCGAAGCGCAGCGCGAGCAGGCCCTGCGCCAGTTGGCCGAAGCCGGCGCCAACCCGATCGTGATGACCGGTTTTGCCTTTGGCGATTCCCTTGGCATCGTGGCCGCAGACTTCCCGGACACCAAGTTTGCCATCATCGACATGGTGGTGGATCAGCCCAACGTGAAATCGGTGGTCTTCAACGAGCATGAAGGGTCGTATCTGGTCGGCATGATGGCCGGTCTTGCGTCGAAAACCGGCACCGTCGGCTTCATCGGCGGCATGGACATTCCGCTGATCCGCAAGTTCGGCTGCGGCTATGCGCAGGGCGTGATGGCAGCCAATCCGGCGGCAAAGGTCGTGATGAACATGACCGGCACGACCCCGGCGGCCTGGAATGACCCGGTCAAGGGTGCCGAGTTGACCAAGGCTCAGATCGCTCAGGGTGCGGACGTGATCTATGCGGCGGCAGGCGGCACGGGTATCGGTGTGCTGCAGACGGCGGCTGACGAAAAGATCCTGTCGATCGGCGTGGACAGCAACCAGAACTACATGCACCCGGGTCAGGTTCTGACCTCGATGATGAAGCGGGTCGACAACGCCGTCTACGAGGCGTTCAAAGAGGGTGAAAACCTGACCCCCGGCATCAACGTCATGGGTCTGGCCAATGACGGCGTCGGCTATGCGATGGACGAAAACAACGCCTCGCTGGTGACCCCGGAAATGCAGGCGGCGGTCGATGCCGCGGCCGAGCAGATCAAGTCGGGCGCGCTGGTGGTTCACGACTACATGTCGGACAACACCTGCCCCGCCGCAACGTTCTAAGATCGAAGCCTTGTCGGGCCGCCCCAACCGGGCGGCCCGCATCCGCGCTGCCGCGCCTGGTCGCGACCTTACTTTACCGCTCAGATTTGGCCCATTGGCCCTTGGCCGCACGGCAAGGGGGCTGAATCAGGCATCTTCCCACCCTGCCCTGTTGCCAAAGGCGCAACCTGCGGCCAACACTTCGCATCAGAGCCGCTGAACCGGCCGCAACGACCACAGGGACAAGGGGGCCAGCCGTGCCAGACATCGTACCCGCCATCGAACTGAAGGGGGTCTCGAAATCCTTCGGGCCGGTGCAGGCCAACAAGGACATCAACATTTCGGTGCCCAAGGGCACGATCCACGGCATCATCGGGGAAAACGGCGCGGGCAAGTCAACCCTGATGTCGATTCTTTACGGGTTCTACCGGGCCGATGCCGGCGAGATTTTCATCAACGGCCGCCTGACCCCGATCCCCGACAGCCAAAGCGCCATTCGCGCAGGCATCGGCATGGTGTTTCAGCATTTCAAGCTGGTGCAGAATTTCACCGTGCTGGAAAACGTCGTGCTGGGGGCCGAGGACGGGCCGTTGTTGAACACCTCGCTGGTCAAGGCGCGCAAGGTTCTGATGGACCTCAGCCGCGAGTATGAACTGGACGTCCATCCCGACGCCCTGATCGAAGACCTGTCGGTCGGGCATCAGCAGCGGGTCGAGATCCTCAAGGCCCTGTACCGCCAGGCCGATATCCTGATCCTGGATGAACCCACCGGGGTTCTGACCCCGGACGAGGCCGACCACCTGTTCCGCATTCTCAAAGGGCTGCGCGATCAGGGCAAGACCATCATCCTGATCACCCACAAGCTGCGCGAGATCATGGAGACCACCGACAATGTCAGCGTGATGCGGCGCGGCACCATGGTGGGCAATGTGAAGACCGCCGAAACCAGCCCCGAGCAACTGGCTGAACTGATGGTGGGCCGCAAGGTGCTGCTGGAGGTTGACAAGAAACCGGCGACGCCGGGCGCGGAGGTGTTGCGCGTCGAAAACCTGCGGGTGCGCGATGCGGCGGGAGTGGAACGGCTGAAAGGTGTCAGCTTCGAGATCCGCAAGGGCGAGATTCTGGGAATTGCCGGGGTGGCGGGCAACGGGCAATCCGAAATGCTCGCGGCCCTGGGCGGCATTCAGAAAGCCACCGGAAAGGTCACCTTCAAGGGCGCCGATCTGCCCTTGTCCGGGCGCGGGGCCGATGGCCGGTCGCGCCGCGATGCGGGCATCGCCCATATTCCCGAAGACCGGCAGGTGCTGGGGCTGATCATGGATTTCACCGCCTGGGAAAATATGGCCTTTGGCTATCACTACCTGCCCAAGTACCAGAAGAACCCGCTTGAGATGGACAACGAGGCGATCCGCCGCGATACCGAGGCCAAGATGGCCACCTATGACGTGCGTCCGCCGATCCCGACGCTGGCGGCCAAGAATTTCAGTGGCGGCAACCAGCAAAAGATCGTCGTCGCGCGCGAGATGGAGACCGATCCCGATATCCTTCTGGTCGGCCAGCCGACGCGCGGCGTTGACATCGGGGCCATCGAATTCATCCACAAGGAAATCATCGCGCTGCGCGATGCGGGCAAGGCGGTGCTGCTGGTCTCGGTCGAACTGGACGAAATCATGAGCCTTTCGGACCGCATCGCGGTGATGTTCGACGGCCAGATCATGGGGTTCAAGGACCCCGAGACCACCAATGAACGCGAGTTGGGCCTGCTGATGGCCGGTGTCAGCGAAGGAGCCGCCAAATGACCAAATTGCCAACCTGGGCCGATGTCGTGCTGGTGCCGGTCATCAGCCTGATCCTGGCCGCGCTGTGCGCGGCGGCGGTGTTGCTGGCGATTGGCCAAAGTCCGGTGCAGGCGCTGTCGGTGATGGTCGATGGCGCCATCGGGTCAGCTTATGGCTGGGGCTATACGCTGTATTACGCGACCAGTTTCATTTTTACCGGGCTGGCGGTGACGGTGGCGTTTCACGCCGGGTTGTTCAACATCGGTGGTGAGGG
>JANMJC010000606.1:0-2537 GCA_031371185.1 Paracoccaceae bacterium
CCGCTTCCACAGATCTCTAAACGCAAACATCCCCCGCTTCCACGATCGAATCTCGTACCATCGCGCCTGTTCTGTTGGCGCCTCAGATTACTGTGCGGATGTGGCTACATGCCGCCACCCCACGGGGTAAAGGTGGTGCGCGTGCAGACCGCCCGGCAGATGCAGGCGGCGGTCGCGGCGGCGCTGCCCGCCGATGCAGCGGTGATGGCGGCGGCGGTGGCGGATTGGCGGGTGGCAAACACCGGCGCCCAGAAGATGAAGAAAGACGGGTCGGGCCACGCCCCGGCGCTGGAATTTGTCGAGAACCCGGACATTCTGGCCGAGGTCTCAAAGGGCCCGCAGCGACCGCGTCTGATGGTGGGCTTTGCCGCCGAAACCGAGCGCGTGGTGGAACATGCCACCGCCAAGCGCCTGCGCAAGGGCTGCGACTGGATCGTGGCCAATGATGTCTCGGCGGCGACCGGGATCATGGGAGGAGCCGAGAATGCCGTAGTGCTGATCACCGCACAGGGGGCCGAGGAATGGCCGCGCATGGGCAAGGACGCGGTCGCGCGGCAATTGGCAGAGCGCATCGCCCGGGCACTGCGCGGTTGAACCGGCGGGGCCAAGCCGGGGGCCAGCCCCCGCACCGGTTGCAGGCAACCGGCTTCCCCCGGGATATTTTTGAACAGGTGATGGGGCGGGCGGTGAAATGACGGTGGCAATCAAGGTTGTGTTCGAGGATTGGGCAGATCGGGCGGTGCCCTTGCCCGCCTATCAGACCGCCGGGGCGGCGGGGGCGGACCTGCGCGCCAATCTGCGGCCCGAGGACCGGGCGGCGGGTCTTGTGATCGCGCCGATGGGCCGGGTCGTGGTGCCGACCGGGCTGCGGGTGGCCATAGGCCCCGGTTTTGAAATGCAGATCCGGCCCCGGTCGGGGATGGCGGTGACGGCGGGTGTCACATTGCCCAATTCTCCCGGAACCATCGACGCCGACTATCGCGGCCCCCTTGGCGTGCCGCTGATCAATCTGGGCGAGCGGCCCTTTGTGGTGGCGCATGGCGACCGGATCGCGCAGGCAATCGTGGCCCCGGTCGTGCGGGCCGCTTTCGAGGTGGTCGAAGCGCTGGACGAAACCGCGCGGGGCAGCGGCGGGTTTGGCCATACGGGGCGCGAATAGGCCATGGTGATTGCGCTGATGGCGGTGATCTGGGCGGCGGGATGGGTGTTTGGCCAGCCGGTCAGGCTGCGCCTGATCGGCATCGGCATGGTCTGGGCGGCGGTCATGCTCGCGCATCTGGTCCTGCCCGAGGGTGCGGCCATTCTTGCAGCCCTGGGCGGTTCGGCGGCAAGTTGGCTGGTGGGGGGCGCGGTGGTGGCGCTGGCACTGGGATATCGGGCCGGACTGGCGGCGCTGCGCGCCCGCGCGACGCCCGCGGCGGCACCCGAGACCGGCCCCTTTCGCGCCGCCGAGGTCGACCGCTATGCGCGCCACTTCCTGCTGCGCGAAATTGGCGGGCCGGGGCAGATGGCGCTGAAGCGGGCAAGGGTTCTGGTGGTCGGGGCGGGGGGGCTTGGCTCTCCGGCGCTGATGTATCTGGCGGCTTCGGGCGTCGGGGTGATCGGGGTGATCGACCCGGATGTGGTCGAGACGTCGAACCTGCAGCGCCAGATCATCCATTCCGAGAACAGCCTTGGCCTGGCCAAGGTCTTTTCGGCGCAAAAGGCCATGGCGGCGCTGAACCCCTTTGTGCAGGTCCGTCCCTATCAGCTCCGGATGGACGATGCGGTCGCGGCGGATCTGGTGGCAGAATATGATCTGGTCCTGGACGGCACCGACAATTTCGACACGCGCTATCTGGTGAACCGGGTCTGCGTGGCCGCGGGCAAGCCCTTGATCTCTGGCGCGATCACCCAATGGGAAGGTCAGGTGTCGCTGTTTGATCCCCAGCGCGGCGGGCCGTGTTATGAATGCGTCTTCCCCGAACGCCCCCTGCCCGGCATGGTGCCGACCTGTGCCGAGGCCGGCGTGGCAGCACCCCTGCCGGGGATCATCGGGGCGATGATGGCGATGGAGGCGGTCAAATACATCTGCGGCGCGGGCGAGGGGTTGCGTGGGCGGCTGATGATTCACGATGCCTTGTACGGCGAGACGCGGGTGATCGGGGTGAAACGGCGGTCGGATTGCGACTGCTGCGGGCGGGCCCCGTCTGTGGCTGGAGAGGATTGACACGGCGCTTGCGGGTTGTCTCTGGGGGCGCGGTGGTGGTGGACGGGGGTAAGGCCCCGGCAGGACGGATCTCGTACCCCGGTGAACCGGGTGCGAGACATCCCTCGGTTGATCCGGGGCAGGAAAGTGAAGGAAGCGAAAATGAAAGTGGCGTTGATCACGGCGGGTGGGTCCGGCATGGGGGCTGACGCGGCACGGCGGCTGGCGGCGGATGGGTTCCAGGTCGGGGTTCTGTCATCCAGCGGCAAGGGGCAGGCCCTGGGCGAGGCGCTGGGCGGGTTCGGGGTGACCGGGTCGAACCTCGACGAGGGCGCGTTGCGGGCCCTCG
>JANMJC010000009.1:0-4472 GCA_031371185.1 Paracoccaceae bacterium
GCCACGGGGTTCGAAGCGGCCCTGGGCGATCTGCGGCTGATCCCGGACGCAACCGGGCAGGTCGTGGCGGCGGTGGCGGGGTTCGGAACGCCCCAGGCCCGCGCGCGCGGCCGGTTTCATCTGGCCAAAGCCTTTGCGGGACTGCCGGCGGGCGCCTGGCATCTGGACAGCGGCCTTGGCGGGCTGGAACAATCCGAACTGGCCTTTGGCGCGCTGTTGGCGCAGTACCGGTTCGACCGCTATCGCCCGGGGCGCGTTGCGGCCCCGGCGGCCCTGCTGAAAGCTCCGCCGCTGGTCGATCCGCGCCTGCTTCTGGCCATGGCCGAGGGCGAATTTCTGACCCGCGACCTGATCAACACGCCTGCGCAAGACATGGGCCCGGCAGAGCTGGAGGCGGCGTTTCTGGCGCTCGCCGCACGGTTCGGCGCGACGGCGAGCGTCATCGCGGGCGAGGAATTGTTGGCGCAGAACTTTCCGATGATCCACGCCGTTGGCCGCGCCAGCCCGCGCGCGCCGCGCCTTTTGGACATGCGGTGGGGCAGCAGCGGCCCGCGTCTTACGCTGATTGGCAAGGGCGTGTGCTTTGACACCGGGGGGCTGAACCTCAAGCCTTCCAGCGGCATGTTGCTGATGAAGAAAGACATGGGCGGGGCGGCGACGGTTCTGGGGCTGGCCTTGATGATCATGCGGCTGGGGCTGCCGGTTCAGTTGCGCGTGCTGGTGCCTGCGGTCGAAAACGTCATCGCAGGCAACGCGCAGCGCCCCAAGGATATTCTGACCTCTCGCAAGGGTCTGACGGTGGAAGTGAACGACACCGACGCCGAGGGGCGGCTGGTTCTGGGCGACGCTCTGGCCTATGCCACCGAAGAGCCGGTCGATCTGGTGATCTCGATGGCCACGCTGACCGGGGCGGCGCGGGTGGCCCTTGGCCCCGATCTGGCGCCCTATTACACCGATGACACCGCCCTGGTCGCAGCACTGGAGGCGGGGGCGGCCGCCGGGTTCGATCCGGTCTGGCGTCTGCCGTTCCACACGCCTTACGAACCGATCATCGAGCCGGGCATCGCCGATCTGGACAATGCGCCGGGCTGGGGCTTTGCCGGGTCGGTCACCGCCGCGCTGTTCCTGCGCCGCTTTGCGGGCTCTGCACGCTATCTGCATTTCGACATCTACGGCCATACGCCTGCCGACCTGCCCGCCCGCCCCAAGGGCGGTGCCGGTCAGGGCGCGCGGGCCGTGTTGCTGGGCCTTCCCGAAATGCTGGGGATCTGAAGGATGGACCGCCGCCTGTATCCCGCAACCCCGCACCTGGCCCATGTGTCGCTGGAAGGGCAAACGAATCTGCCCCTGACGGCCGGAGAGACCCTTGCGCTTTCGACCCCCCTCGCCGACCTTTTGCGCGCGCCGGGGGGGGCGCGTGAGCGGCAAATGACCCTGGGCGAAGAGTTTTGCGTGATTGACCGCGATCAGGGTCATGCCTTTGGCTTTGCCCGGAAAGACGGCTATTGCGGCTGGCTGGCCGAAGACGACCTTGGCGCGGTTGGCGCGGTCACCCATTGGGTCGCAACCCCCGGCACCCATCTGTACGACGGCCCCAAGGCGCAGTACCCGACCCGCGCGGCCCTGCCGATGGCCGCGCGCCTTCAGGTGATCGGCCAGACCGCAAGCTGGGCCGAAACCCCCTTGGGGTTTGTCCCGGCCTGTCATCTTCTTCCCATCGGCCAGCATCACGCCGATCCCGTGAGCGTGGCCGAAGGATTCTTGCACACCCCCTATCTGTGGGGCGGCAATTCGCGGGCGGGGATTGATTGCTCGGGGTTGGCGCAGGGGGCGCATCTGGCCTGCGGCATCGCCTTTCCCGGCGACAGCGATCTGCAAGAGGCTGTGGGGCACGACGTGCCAAAGGGTCAGGATTTGCAGCGCGGCGACCTTGTGTTCTGGCGCGGGCATATCGCGCTGGTGGTCGACCACGCGCGGCTGATCCACGCCAATGGCCATACGATGTCGGTGGCCTACGAAGGAACCCTGGACTGCATCGAGCGGATTGCGGCACAGGAGGGTGGCCCGGTCACCCATCGCCGGCGTCTGTAACGCCGCGCTTCAAGCCCTTGGGGTCCCTCTTCGCGGGCGCGGCGTTCCGACGCGCGCCGCAGGCAACAAGGAGGTTGGGCTCAATCGCCCACCGGGCGGATCAGTTTGCGTTCCAGCACCCGCAGCACCACGTCCAAAGCATGGCCCCGGCGCAGAACCTGTCCGGCCTCTCCGACCACAGCGTATTCGCCCTGACGCGCCCGCAACTTGGGGCGCTTTTCGACGCGGAAGGCCGGGTTTTCGGCGGTGCGGCGAAAGATCGAGAACACCGCCACCTCGGGCAGGGCCGCGATGCCATAGTCGCGCCATTCCCCGGCGGCGACCATGCGGCCATAGACCGACAGGATAACCCCCAACTCGCGGCGATCAAAACTGACCCGCTCTGGCAGGGGGGCTTGGGTTGGAAAGGGCGTCGGCGTTTGAACCGTCATGGGGCCAGATTATCGCGGCTTGCCCACAAATCAAGCGCCAGATCGCTGTCAGCAAAACCCCTGCGACAGCCGCAATTCCCCGGTGGTAAAGCCGCGCCAGTTCCGTTGCGGGGCGGGCAGGCGTTTCTGGGCCAAAGGATGGCTGGCCTCCAGCGCCCCCACCCGGACCAGCAACGCCACAAGCGCCGCCTGCGACGCGCGGTCATTTCCGTCTTCGATCTTCAACGCGATGCCCAGCTTCAGATCCGGCAGGATCGCCACATAGACCGCCTCGGCCCCGCCCTTCAGCGCCACGCGCCCTCCCATGGCCCGCATCAACTCGGTGCAGGCCCGCCCCTCGCCCGCGACCAGTTCGGGATAGGCCGCCATGGCGCGGGTGAGCCGGTGCATGGCGCGCTCGCGCGTGCTGCCACCGTCCGAAGCCACCGCATAGCGCGACATCGCGCGGGCAATCGAGCCGACGGAGGTGGCGAAATTCGGCGCCGAACAGCCGTCGATCCCCCAGCCCGACACCGGTTCTTCACCCACCTCTTCCACCGCCGCCTTGATGGCCTTTTGCAGCGGGTGGTCGATTTCGGTGTATTCCGAACCAGCTTGCAGATGTCTGGTCACGGTCAGAAAGCCCGAATGCTTTCCCGAGCAGTTGTTGTGCAACTGGCAGGGCGCATGATGCCCTTCGATCAGGCGGTTGCGTTCGGTGCGGTCCGAAGGCTCGTGCGCGCCGCAGCGCAGATCCTGCTCGGCCAGCCCCAGATCCTTTAGCCAGCGCGCGGCCATGTCGACATGCAGATGCGCGCCCTCGTGGCTGGCGCAGGCCAAAGCGAGTTGCGCCTGGGTCAGGCCGCAAGCATCGGCGGCCCCGGTTTCGATCAGCGGCAGGGCCTGGATCATCTTCGCCGACGAACGCGGAAAGATCACCCGGGTCGGATCACCCCAGGCCTCGACGATTTCTCCGCCCGCATCACAGATCACCGCATGGCCGCGATGGGTGCTTTCCAGCAGGCCCCCGCGCCAGAGTTCGACCAGATCCTGCGCCTTCACCATGCCGTTCCCCTGCCAGATGCGCGAAAATCTGCCCAAAGGGCTTTCGCGCATTGGGCTTTTTCGGTTATGCATGGGATATCGAGTGAAACTGATCCGCGCCACCCTAAATCGCGGGGTCAGAGGAAACCGGGGAGAACCCGGAAAGCCAAAAGGGCTTGGAGGCCTGATGACGATGAACGCTTGGATCATGCGCGCCGTGACGGTTGCGATGCTTTCGGGAACGGCGCCCGCAGTTCTGGCGCCCGCTGCCATGGCGCAGGAATCGACGAACCTTGTCACCACCTCCACCGATTGGAGCGTGTTTGTCGAAGAAAATCCAAAGGAATGCTGGGGCGTGACCGTGCCCAAGGAAACCGTGAACACGCGCGATGGTCAGCCGGTCTCGGTGCGGCGCGGCGACATTCTGCTGTTCGTCACCTTTCGCCCCGGCCAACCGGGCGAGATTTCCTTTACCGGCGGCTATCCCTTTGCGGGTGGGTCGACCGTGGGGATGAACGTCGATGGCACCAGCTATGACCTGTTCAGCGACGGCGACTGGGCCTGGCCGGGCACGCCCGAGGATGACGCCAAGATTCTGGCGGCGATGAAAAAGGGCTCCAGCGCGATGCTGACCGCAAAATCGGGCAAGGGCACCCAGACGCAGGATACCTTCAGCCTGCGCGGCTTTACCGCTGCCATGGAAGAGGCCGCCAAGCGCTGCAAATAGGCCCCCTTGGGCCGCAACATTCGTCCCGGTCCTGACTCAGGGCCGGGGTTTTCGTTTGGGGTGGTTCCGTTTTGCACTGGTTTCGCCTATATGACGAACTTCCCAGCCCGGACCGCCCCATGACCCAGCCCACCGCGCCCATCACCCAAGACGTTCTGACCCTGCCGCGCAAACTGCCGCAGGGTGGCAAGACCAACATC
>JANMJC010000025.1:0-3130 GCA_031371185.1 Paracoccaceae bacterium
CGAACGCGACCCCGCGCGCGCTGCGATCTGCGCGCAGACCGTGGCTGAAATCGATGGCGTCGCCCTGCCGCTGCTGGAACGGCTGGCCCGCACGCCCGATGCCTCTCCCCTGTCGCATCTGCTGCATTCGGGGATGGAGCCGGGGCAGACCCGCGCGCCCGAAACCATCCTGCCTTCGGTGCGGGTCACGCTTTTGGGCGGCATGCAGGAACCCGGGCATGGGGCGGCGAACCTTCTGGTCGGGCTGATGCAGAACCCCGCGCAGATGGCCGCCCTGCGCGCCGATATGGACGGTTTGCTGCCCCGCGCGATCGACGAGGGGCTGCGCTGGATCGCGCCCATCGGCACCATGATGCGCACAGCACTTCGCGACACCGAGGTGTCGGGGGTGGCCATCCCCGCCGGCACCCCGGTGTCGTGCATCTTCGCCTCGGCCAACCGCGACGAGACGCGGTGGGAGGCGCCCGAGATCTTTGACATCCACCGCCCGCAAAGGCCGCACATGTCCTTTGGGCTGGGCGCACATTTCTGCGCCGGCAAATGGTTCGCCAAGGCGCAGATCGAGGTCGCGCTGCGCGTGCTGTTCGCCGCCCATCCCGACCTGCGCTTTGCCGAGGGCCCGCCCGAATTTCGCGGTTGGGAGTTTCGCGCGCCCTTGCATCTGAAAGTGGCGGTCTAGGACCGCAACGGGCCGTTCCGCAAAGCGTCCTCGCCTTCCTGACCTGTCAGTCCAAACAACGAAACGGCATCGCCCGACCGTCCGGGGGGGGCCATGCAACCCTTCGGCCCGCGCGGTTCAAGGGCAAACCCATCTCCCCCCGAATTTCTGCGGGTGACGCGGCATGGGGCCGCCGAAGGCTGCGGTCAGGAAGTGCCCGGCGCGCCGAAGACGGAGTTGGCTCCGTCATGTCCAGGATCATCCAACCCCTTGCCAACCCTGGCAAAGACCGCCCCACCTGACCCCGAAAGGGGGTCCCATCATGAACCGTTCCCCGGCCGGGTTCCTGGCTTTGCCCGGCCCCGACGCCCCACGACAGGTCCGGCGCGACCGGACCGCGGCCAGCGGCGCAGCCAAGCCCCGGAAACCCGGTCGCTTGCCGCTTGCAAGGCCCGGCTGGCGCGGGGCTCCTGGTTTCGGGCCCGCTTGCCCCTCTGACCCGGCACCCGTTTCGGGCGTTTTCCGACCGGAACCGGGCATGCTGCGCGGGGCCCCGAGTGATCCCGCACGAACGCCCGACGCTTTCAAAGCCGCCATCACCGGCATCCTTGCTCGCGATACGCCGTGATCGATCCGTCGGACCCGTCCTTGACCCAAGACAAATCCTGAAAACCCGACCCCCCTGATGTCACCTTCCTGCACGGGCTGTCGCGATCTGGACAGCCCCTGCGCCGCCGCCTAGACAGACCCAGCACGCCAAACGCAGGACCCCCCCCCAATGCCCCCTTCCATGCTTGGCATCATCGGCGGTTCGGGTCTGTATCAGATTGACGGTTTCGAGGGCGCGACCTGGACCCCGGTTCAGAGCCCCTGGGGCCTGCCGTCCGATGACATCCTCGTCGGTCGGTTGAACGGCCTGCCGCTGGCCTTCTTGCCCCGCCACGGGCGCGGCCATCGTCACACCCCCGCCTCGGTTCCCTACCGTGCCAATATCGACGCGCTGAAACGGCTGGGCTGCACCGATATCCTGGCCATCTCGGCGGTGGGCAGCCTGCGCGCCGACTTCAAACCCGGCGATTTCGTGGCGGTCGATCAGTACATCGACCGCACCGTCGCGCGCGAGGCATCGTTTTTCGGCCCGGGTTGCGTGGCCCATGTCTCGATCGCCCATCCGACCTGCGCGCGCCTGTCGGCGGCCGTTCTGGACGCCGCCCGGTCCACCGGGGCCACCACGCATCAGGGCGCGACCTACCTCGCGATGGAGGGTCCGCAGTTTTCCACCCTTGCGGAATCGCGTCTGTACCGGTCCTGGGGGGCCGATGTGATCGGAATGACCGGCATGCCCGAGGCGAAACTCGCGCGAGAGGCGGAACTCTGCTATGCCGCACTGGCCATGGTCACCGATTTCGACTGCTGGCATCAGGACCACGCCGCGGTCGAGGTCAGCGCGGTTCTCAAGACCCTGGCCGCGAACGCCGCCACCGCCCGCGCCACCGTGGCCGCCCTGCCCGCCCATCTGCCCGGCGGCTTGCGCGCGGAGTGCCCGCAAGGCTGCGACCACGCCTTGACCCACGCCCTGATGACCGCCCCCGACACACGCGACCCCGACCTTGTGGCCAAACTCGACGCCGTGGCGGGGCGCGTTCTGCAAAGGATTGCACCGTGAAGAAAACCGTCAAAGACTATATCCGCACCATCGTGGATTTCCCGCACGAAGGCATCCTGTTCCGCGATGTCACCACCTTGTTCGCCGATCCGCGCGGGTTCCGGATGTGCGTGGACCAGTTGCTTGCGCCCTATGCCGGTCTGCGCATCGACAAGGTCGTGGGGTTGGAGGCGCGCGGATTCATTCTGGGCGGGGCGGTCGCGCATCAGTTGTCGACGGGCTTTGTGCCAATCCGCAAGAAAGGCAAGCTGCCGGGACAGACGATCTCGCAGGCCTATACGCTGGAATATGGCGAAGCGGTTGTCGAGGTGCACGAAGATGCCATGCAGCCGGGCGAAAAGGTGCTGCTGGTCGATGATCTTCTGGCCACCGGCGGCACGGCAGAGGCCGGGATCCGCTTGATCGAGCGGTTGGGCGCGCAGGTTGTCGGCTGCGCCTTTGTGGTCGATCTGCCCGACCTGGGGGGGCGCAAGAAGCTTGAGGATCTGGGCATGGAAGTGCATGCCCTGTGCGAATTCGCCGGACATTGAGGGGTTGTGCCGGGCCATGGCAAGGGTTCGGGACAGGGATTTGACCGTTGACAGAGGGCCGAAACAAAAGGACGACGCCCCGGTTACTGCTTAACGTCTTTTTAACCTGGGCTCGGGTAAGGTGAGTCGTCCGGAAATGAAAGACCGGATGTTCCGATGCTGCTTGCACATGCGTACCACACTTCACACCCCCCCGGGGGGGCGGGCCCGGCCGGACGACGCCGCCCCGCCGGCGGAGGCCAAGGAGCAAAAAAAAAAAAAAAAAGAAGGAGCAGA
>JANMJC010000037.1:0-18559 GCA_031371185.1 Paracoccaceae bacterium
TGTCCCGGCGCGAGCGGGCGATCTTTGCACCGCTGATCGTGATGACCCTGCTTCTGGGCGTCTATCCGGCGGTCGTGACCGATATCATCAGCCCCTCGGTCGAGGCGCTGGTTGCCGACTATCATGCGTCGATCCCCGCGCCCGTCGCGGGCGTTGCGGCCAGCGAATAAAGGACCGATCTGATGAGTGGCACCGATCTTCCCGTTCTTCTGCCCGAAATCATCCTGGCGCTTTACGCCATGGCGGCCCTGCTGATCGCGGTCTACGGCAGCAAGGACAAGCTGGCAGGGGTTCTCACCTGGACCACGGCGCTGGTCTTTGTGGCCATGGCCGCGGTCGTCGCCACCAGGAACGGCGTCGGCTCCATCGCCTATGACGGCATGTTCATCGACGATGCCTTTGCCCGCTTTGCCAAGGTCACCATCCTGTTGTCGGCCGCGGGCGTTCTGGTGATGGGGCAGGACCATGCCCTGCGCAACGGGCTTGGGCGGTTCGAATACCCCATCCTCGCCACCCTTGCCGTGATCGGCATGATGGTCATGGTGTCGTCGGGCGACCTGATGACCTTGTACATGGGGTTGGAACTGCAATCGCTGGCGCTGTACGTCATGGCTGCGATGCGCCGCGACAATGTCAAATCCACCGAAGCGGGGTTGAAGTATTTCGTGCTTGGCGCTCTGTCCTCGGGTCTTTTGCTGTACGGCGCCTCGCTGGTCTACGGTTATGCCGGGACCACGCTGTATGCGGGGATCCTGTCCACCCTTGGCGGCGAAATCCCGCTTGGACTCTTGTTCGGTCTGGTCTTCGTGCTGGCGGGCCTGGCCTTCAAGGTCTCGGCCGCCCCGTTCCACATGTGGACGCCTGACGTCTATGAAGGCGCGCCCACGCCGGTCACGGCTTTCCTTGCCACCGCGCCCAAGGTCGCCGCCATGGCGCTGATCGCCCGTGTCGCGCAGGACGCCTTTGGCGCGATCCCGGGGGACTGGGGGCAGGTGCTGGCGGCCTTTGCCGTGGTGTCGATGTTCTGGGGCGCGGTCGCGGCGATTGGTCAGACCGACATCAAGCGCCTGATGGCCTATTCCTCGATCGCCCACATGGGCTTTGCGCTGGTCGGTCTGGCCGCCGGCACCGCAGGCGGTGTGCAGGCCATGCTGATCTACATGGCGATCTACGTCACGATGAACCTTGGCACCTTCGCCTTCATCCTGTCGATGGAGCGCGATGGCCAGCCCGTCACCGACATCGCCAGCCTGAACCTGTATTCGAAGGCCGCGCCGCTGAAGGCGCTGGCGCTGCTGGTGCTGCTGTTCTCGCTGGCGGGTGTGCCGCCGATGCTGGGGTTCTTCGGAAAGTTCTATGTGCTGAAGGCGGCGGTCGATGCCGGGCAGGTCTGGCTTGCGGTGGCGGGGGCGGTCGCTTCGGTGATCGGGGCGTTCTATTACCTGCGCGTGGTCTATTTCATGTATTTCGGAACCGAGGGCGCGAAACTCGACAGCCGGATGTCGTCGGTGCAATGGGTCATGCTGGTGGCGGTGGCCGCGATCATGCTGTTGGGCGTGGTCAACCTTTTCGGCATCGAAACCCCGGCGATGGCTGCCGCCGAGGCGCTTCTTGGCTGACGCAGCCTGGCCCCGGGGCGTGGCCTCCCATGTCCTGGCCCAGGTTGACAGCACCAATGCCCATGCCCTGCGGCTGGCCCCCGATCTGGAGGGGCCGGCCTGGTTCCTGGGTCTGACCCAGACCGCGGGCAAAGGCCGCCGCGCCCGCGCCTGGGCCAGCCCGGCGGGAAATTTCCACGCCACCTTGCTGACATTCCCGCGCGAAGACGTTCAGACTGTCGCCCTGAGGTCCTTTGCGGCCGCGCTTGCGCTGCGCGACGCGCTGGTCGCCGTGACCCGCCTGCCGCAGTCCTACACGCTGAAATGGCCCAACGATGTGCTGTTGAACGGCAGGAAAGTGGCGGGGATCTTGCTGGAATCCACCGGATCGGGCGCGCGCATTCACCATCTGGCCGTGGGCATCGGCGTCAATCTTGTCGCCGCCCCCGATGCCGCCCTGCTGGAACCGGGCGCCGTGCAGGCGGCCTCGGTCCTGCACGAAACCGGGCTGCGGATCGAGCCCGAGGCCTTTCTGCGCATCCTTGCCCCGGCCTATGACCTCTGGGAGAATGCGCTGGTCACCGAGGGTTTTGGCCCCTTGCGCGCCGGATGGCTGGCCCATGCCGCGCGACTGGGCGAAATCATCTCTGCGCGCACGGCAAGGGCCACCTTTCAGGGCCGCTTTGAAACGATTGATTTACACGGCAACCTGATGCTGCGAACACCGAAAGAGCTGCTGGCGATCCCGGCGGCCGACGTGTTCTTTTAGGGACAGACCTCATGCTTCTCGCCATCGACTGCGGCAACACCAACACGGTCTTTTCGGTCTGGGACGGGGCGGCATTCCGCGCCACCTGGCGCATCGCCACCGACCACAAACGCACGGCAGACGAATATTTCGTCTGGCTGTCGTCGCTGCTGATGCTGACCAAGACCGAGGCCGTGATCACCGAGGCGATCATCTCGTCCACCGTGCCGCGCGTGGTCTTCAATCTGCGCGTGCTGTGCAACCGCTACTTCGATTGCCGCCCGCTGGTGGTCGGCAAGCCCGAGTGCAGATTGCCCGTGGCCCCGCGCGTCGATGCCGGCACCACGGTGGGCCCCGACCGTCTGGTCAACACGGTGGGCGGGTTTGACCGGCATGGCGGTGATCTGATCGTTGTCGATTTCGGCACCGCCACGACCTTCGACGTGGTCGATACCGACGGCGCCTATGTGGGCGGGGTCATCGCCCCCGGCGTCAACCTGTCGCTTGAGGCGTTGCACGCCGCCGCAGCCGCCTTGCCCCATATCGACGTTGCAAGACCGTTGCGCGCGATCGGCACGAATACGATAGCCTGCATGCAGTCGGGTGTGTATTGGGGCTACATCGGGCTGATCGAAGGCATCGTGCGCGAAGTGCGCAGAGAGCGCGACCGGCCCACAAAAGTTATCGCAACAGGGGGCCTGGCCTCGTTGTTTGCCCAAGGAACCGACCTATTTCATACGGTTGAGGATGATCTGACCATGCATGGCCTCGTCCTCATCCACCAATTCAACAAGGATACTCCCTGATGGCAGGCGAACGCCTCATCTATCTTCCTCTCGGCGGTGCCGGCGAGATCGGCATGAATGCCTATATCTACGGCTACGGCCGACCCGGCAAGGAACGGCTTTTGCTGGTTGATCTGGGGGTGGCTTTCCCCGATATGGACACCTCTCCGGGTGTCGATGTGATCGTGCCCGATCTGACATGGCTGATCGCCAATCTGGACCGGCTGGACGGCATCGTGATCACCCATGGCCATGAAGACCACATCGGCGCGCTGGCGCATCTGTGGCCCAGTCTGAAAAAGCCGGTCTATGCCCGCAAATTTACCGCCGCCCTGGGCCGGTTGAAGATGGAAGAGGCGGGCCTGCCAAAGGACGCCATCACCACGGTCGAGGCGCGCCCCGCCGTGACCGCCATCGGGCCTTTCAACGTGCAGTTCCTGCCGGTCAGCCATTCGATCCCCGAAAGTGCGATGATCATCATCGACACGCCGGCGGGCCGCATCATCCACTCCGCCGATTTCAAACGCGACGCGGGGCCCGTGGTGGGCGAGGCCTGGGACGAGGAATTGATGGCCGAGGTGGCTGCCGAGTCCCCGGTCAAGGTCTTTGCCTGCGACAGCACCAACGTGTTTTCCACCCACGAGGGCCGGTCGGAATCCACCCTTGGCGCGCCGTTGACCGAGTTGATCAAGGGCGCGTCGGGCATGGTGGTGGCCACGACCTTCGCCTCCAACGTCGCGCGACTGAAGACCCTTGCCGCCGCCGCACAGGCCGCCGACCGCTCGATCTGCCTGTTGGGCCGGGCGATGAAGCGCATGGTCTCGGTGGCCGAGGAAACCGGCGTTCTGACCGGCTTTCCCCGCCATGTCTCGGTCGAAGAGGCGCAGGAAATTCCGCGCCGCAACCTGATGCTTCTGGTCACCGGATCGCAGGGCGAACGCCGCGCGGCTTCGGCGGCGCTGAGCCGGGGCAAGTATCTGGGGATCGAGTTGAAAGAGGGCGACACCTTTCTGTTCTCGTCCAAGGTCATTCCGGGCAACGAACGCGGCGTGCTGCGCGTCGTCAACGCGCTGTCCGAAAAGGGCGTCGAGATTGTCGATGACACCAATGGCAAATACCACGTCTCGGGCCATGCCAACCGCCCCGATCTGGAACATGCCCACCGCACCTTTCTGCCCGACATGGTCATTCCGATGCACGGCGAGCACCGCCACCTGCGCGAGCATATGAAGGTGGCGCATGAATCGGGCATCGCCTCGATCGTTGTGACCAACGGCCAGATGGCCGATCTGACGGGCGACGTGCCGTTGATCGTGGAAAAGGTCGCGTCGGGGCGGATCTATCTGGATGGCTCGGTCCTGGTCGGCGCCATGGACGGCGTGGTGCGCGACCGGCTGCGGCTGGCGCTGAACGGCTTGGTCATCGTCACCGTGATCCTGGACGAGCAGGACGAACTTCTGGGCGAGGCCTGGATCGAAACCCTGGGCCTGCCAGTGACGGGCAAGGGCAACCGCCCCCTGGCCGAAACGCTGGAAGGTGACGTCACCCGGTTTCTGGAAGGCGCCGGACGCAAGGTTCTGAAGGACGATGACAAGCTGGACGAGGCGATCAAGCGCGTCGTGCGCCAGGTTTCCATGGAGGAGATCGGCAAGAAACCCGAGGTCATGGCCATCGTCAGCCGTCTGGCGCTGGACTGACCAACGATCCTGTGCCGGGCCCCCGACCTGTTGGGGGGCCCGGGGCAACCCACAGACCCCCTTGACCGCCGCCGTCCCATACCCCACACCGCGCCCATGGTTCCCCTAGACACCCTTGCCCAGATCACTCAACGTTTCGAATTTGTCGAGGCGCGGCTTGCCACGGGTGCCGCCACCTCCGAATTTGCCAGCCTGTCGCGCGAATATTCCGACTTGAAACCGGTGGCCGCCGAAATCGCGGCCTACCGCTCGGCCCTTGACGACATCGCCACCGCCGAGGCGATGCTGGCAGACCCCGAGATGCGCCCGCTGGCCGAAGAGGAACTGCCCACCCTGCGCGCGGCCCTTGAGCGGATGGAGCAGGCCCTGCGTCTGGCGCTTTTGCCCAAGGATGCCGCCGATGCCCGCCCCGCCATCCTGGAGATCAGGCCCGGCACCGGCGGCGACGAGGCGGGCCTGTTCGCCGCCGATCTTCTGCGCATGTACCAGCGCTATGCCGAAAAGATGGGGTGGCGTTTCGAAATTCTGGAGCAGCAGTTTTCCGACCTTGGCGGGATCAAGGAACTGACCGCCCATATCACCGGCGAGGGGGTCTTCGCCCGCCTGAAATACGAATCCGGCGTGCACCGGGTGCAGCGCGTCCCCGAAACCGAAGCGCAGGGCCGGGTTCATACCTCGGCCGCCACCGTGGCAGTTCTGCCCGAGGCGGAAGAGGTTGATATCGACATTCCGGCCTCCGACATCCGCATCGACACGATGCGCGCGTCCGGGGCAGGGGGCCAGCATGTCAACACCACCGATTCTGCGGTGCGCATCACCCATCTGCCCACCGGCATGATCGTGACCTCGGCCGAAAAGTCGCAGCACCGCAACAAGGAAATCGCCATGCAGGTGCTGCGCTCGCGGCTTTACGAGATGGAGCGCGAGCGCATCGCCAACGCCCGCTCGGCCGACCGCAAGTCGCAGATCGGCTCGGGCGACCGGTCCGAACGCATCCGCACCTACAATTTTCCGCAGGGCCGCATGACCGACCACCGCATCAACCTGACGCTGTATTCGCTGGCGCAGATCATGGCGGGCGATCTGGGCGCGATCATCGACGCGCTGACGGCCCAGGATCAGGCCGAAAAGCTGGCCGAGATGGAGGGATGAGCGTGCTTCGTCCGCCACCCCGTCCGCCGATGACCGGGGCGCAGGCCCTGCGCGCCGCCGTACCGCGCCTGCGCGATGCCGGGATCGAGGATGCCGCCCGCGATGCGCGCGCGCTGCTGGCCCATGCCATGGGTCTGCCCGCCGACCGGCTGACCCTGACCCTGCACGACGATCTGACGCCGCAGGCCGAGGCCCGCTTTGCCACCCATGTCGCGGCCCGCGCCACGCGCCAGCCGGTCGCCCAGATCATCGGCGAGCGGCTGTTCTGGGGCTTGAGCTTTCTGGTGACCCCCGACGTTCTGGACCCGCGCCCCGAAACCGAGATTCTGGTTCAGGCGGCGCTGCGGGCCCCCTTCGTCAACATGCTGGATCTGGGCACCGGCAGCGGAGCGATCCTGCTGGCCTGTCTGCACGGCATGCCGGTGGCATCGGGGCTGGGGGTGGATCTGTCGGCGCCGGCTCTGCGCGTCGCCATCGGCAACGCCGCCCGCCTTGGCCTGTCCGCGCGGGCAAAGTTCCGCGTGTCGGACTGGCTGAAGGGCGTGACCGGGCGCTATGATCTGATCGTATCGAACCCGCCCTATATCGCCACCGATGAAATGCCGGATCTGGCACCCGAGGTCTTGAACTTTGAACCCCATCTTGCGCTGACCCCGGGGGGCGACGGGTTGGATGCCTACCGGGCGATTGCCGCAGGCGCCGCCGCGCGTCTGGTGCCGGGGGGAAGGATCCTGCTGGAAATCGGCCCGACCCAGGGCCGCGCGGTTTGCGGGTTGCTGGCCACCCAGGGCTTCGCGGCCATCGCCATCCTGCCCGATCTTGACGGGCGCGACCGGGTGGTCAGTGCAAGGGTCGCGGGCTAGGTGCGGGACGGTCCCGGACTTGAATCGCGGGGCATGCTTGTAAAACCGCTTGCAAACCCGGGCGGGCCGTGATTATTCGAGTGCAGTCGGGTTGGGGGCCACTTGGGTCTGACCCGCTGCAACTCCCTCCTCTGCGCGGCATGTGATGTTCCCCATCGGGTTCCCGTGCGCAGAGCCGGGTCAAAGTTCACAAGGACAAAATGCGCTCTTCAAAGTCCCGCTCGCGTTCAAAGCAGAACCGCCCGCGCACGCTTGGCAACATCATCAACCGCGTCTTTGATTCTTCGGGCCCCGAAGGCAAGGTGCGCGGCACGCCGCAGCAGATCATCGAGAAATATCAACTTCTGGCGCGCGATGCCCAGTTGTCGAATGACCGGGTGGCCGCCGAGAACTTTCTGCAGCACGCCGAGCATTACACGCGCCTTCTGGCCGAAGCGAACCGCGAAATGGCCGCCGAGCAAGAGGCGCGCCAAAGCTATCAGCAGAACCAGAACGGCAACCGCCCGGCAGGCGAGCGCGACTATCGCAGCGAGCGGGACGATCAGGATCAGCCCTATGTCGGGTCCAACGCCGCCTTCGACGTGATCGGTGAAGAGGATACCGGTCTGGTGGAACTGCCCGAATTCGCCCGCCCGCCGCAGCGCCGCGACTATGGACAGGACCGCCAGAATGATGGGCGCCAGAATGACAGCCGTCCGAATGACAACCGCCAGAGCGACAGCCGTCCGAACGACAGCCGCCAGAGCGAAAACCGCCCGCGCAATGATCGTCCGAACGACAGCCGTCCAAGCGAATTCCGGTCCGGCGAAAACCGGCCGAACGACAGCAGGGCGACGGAAAACCGGACCGGTGAAAGCCGCCCGAACGACCCGCGTTCCAATGACAACCGCCCGCGCGATGACCGCAGCAACGGGGATCGCAACCGCAACGACCGTCCGCGCAGCCAGCCGGCCGCCGACCGACCGCGCGAGGACCGCCGCCCCGATCAGCCGCGCGAACCTCGTACCGAACAGCCGCGCCTCGAGCAACCGCGCGAGCCGCGTGCCGAGCAGCCGCGCGAGCCGCGTGCCGAACAGCCGCGCGAGCCGCGTACCGAACAACCGCGTGCCCCGCGTGCCCCGCGCTTTGACGAACCAACCGCCGCTCCGGTCTTCGAAGCGGTCGCGGTTCCCACGCCCGTCGCCCCGTCAGTGACCCCCGAGGCCCCGACAGCAAAACCGGTGCCCAAGCCGCGCATCCGCAAACCGGCGCCCAAGCCGGTGGATGTGGTCCCGGAATAGGGTCTGTTGCAGGTTTCAACCGACCATCGGCCGCAAGATACAGCCTTGCGGCCTTTTTCGTGGCGCAGGGCTGCCGGCGGTCAAAGCGTCAGGAAGCCCGGGTCGAAAGGCGATTGAACCTTCTGATCGGGCATGGAATGCAAGTGAATCCTGTCCGCAGAGGCCGGAAAACCCTAGGCCACCAGCCGCGCCAGGGCGCAAAACCGCTCCAGCCCGATCTCTTCGGCCCGCGCGGTCGGGTCGATGCCGGCCTGCACCAGCTTGTCCTCGATCCCCGGCCCCATGCCCTTCAAGGACGAGCGCAGCATCTTGCGCCGCTGATTGAACGCCATCGCCGTCAGCCGCCCCAGAACCGCGCCATCGGCGGGAAAGCGGGGCTCGGCCAGCCGGGTCAGGTGAACGACGGCCGAGTGAACCTTGGGCGCGGGCGTGAAGGCTTCGGGCGGCAGGGTCATCACGATGCGCGCCTCGCAGCGCCACTGCGCCAGCAAGGCCAGCCGCCCGTAATGCTCGGTGCGGGGCGCGGCCACGATCCGTTCGGCCACCTCGCGCTGAAACATCAGCGTCAGGCTGTCCCAGAACGGCGGCCAGAGTGCCGGGGTCAGCCAGCGCACCAGAAGTTCGGTGCCGACGTTGTAGGGCAGGTTCGCCACGACCCGGATCGGCGGGGTCAAATGGGTCAGGGGATCGACCTGCAGCGCGTCGCCCATGATGACCTGCAACCGCCCGGGGTACAGATCGGCAATCTCTTGCAGCGCGGGCAGGCAGCGCGGGTCCTTTTCAATCGCCAGCACCCGCCGCGCGCCCTCTACCAGCAGTCCGCGCGTCAGACCACCGGGACCGGGCCCGACCTCCAGCACATCGCAGCCCTTCAGATCGCCCGCCTGCCGCGCGATCTTCGAGGTCAGGTTCAGGTCCAGAAGGAAGTTCTGGCCCAACTGCTTTTTGGCCACCAGATCGTGGGTGCGGATCACCTGCGCCAGTGAGGGCAGGCCGTCAATCGTGGCCATGCCGGGCCCCTGCCATCTTGTGCGCCAGCCGCAGGGCCGCGATCAGACTGTCGGGGCGGGCAATTCCCTGTCCGGCGATATCGCAGGCCGTGCCGTGGTCGGGAGAGGTGCGGATGAAGGGCAGGCCAAGGGTCACATTCACCCCGCCGTCGAAATCCAGCGTCTTGATCGGGATCAGGGCCTGATCGTGATACATGCAGATCGCCACGTCATAGCGGGCGCGGGCGCGGGCATGAAACATCGTATCGGCGGGCAGGGGGCCGGAAATCGCCATGCCCTGCGCGGCCAGACGGGCAACCAGCGGCGCGATCCACGCCGTCTCTTCGCCGCCCATGGCCCCGCCTTCGCCGGCATGCGGGTTCAGCCCCGCCACCGCGATGCGGGGCCGGGCCAGCCCGAAATCGCGGATCAGCGCGCCATGTGTGATCAAGATGGTGGTTTCAAGCCCCTCCGGGGTCAGAAGCGCCGGCACCTGCGACAGGGCGATGTGGATCGTGGCGGGAACCACGCGCAGGGCCTCGCAGGCCAGCATCATCACGACATCGCGCATCCCGGCGAGATGGGCCAGATATTCGGTATGGCCCGGAAAGGCAAAGCCCGCGCCATCCTTCAACGCCTTCTTGTGGATCGGCGCGGTGCAGACCGCCCCGGCCTGCCCGCTTTGCACCAGGGCCACCGCGCGCGCGATCACGTCGATGACGCCCTGCGCATTGGCCTGGCACAGCACGCCCGGGGTTTGCGGGGCGGGAAAGCGGTGGCGCAGCACCGGCAGGCTTTCGGGCGCTACCCTCAGGGCCTGGGCCGCTTGGGTGATTTCGGTAAAGTCGGTTCCGGCAGGCAAATGGGCCGGGTCGCCGATCCAGAAGAACGGCACCGAGACCCCCAAGACCTGCCGGGCGAGGGGGGCGAGTTCGGGGCCGATGCCCGCAGGCTCGCCGCAGGTCAGCGCAAGGGGAAGGCTTTGAACGCTCACGGTTCGGTGATCAGGGCTTCGGCGCGCAGCGCTTCAAGATAGACCATGGCCCTTAGTCCCAGACGCTGGTTCAACAACTGGCCGCGCACATCGTCACGCGACGGAGGGATGTCCGACGCGGGCTGGCGCGCGCACAGCATGACCACGGTCTGCTGCCCCGCGCCCGAGGGGATCACCCCGCTTTCCCCGGCGTCCAGCGTTGCGACCAGTCCGGCCACATCGCCGGGCAGGGCGCTTTCCAGCAGGGACTGGCGCTGCATCACCTCTTCGGGCAGGCCGCGCCCAAAGGGCATCAGGTCTTCGCAGCGATCAAGACCCGCGCGGATCCTTGCGGTGTCGGTGCCCGCGGGCACCACCAGACGCACCAGATCGACCATCTGGCTGCCGGTTCCCGCACCCGCCGACATCGACCGGTCGCGCAGGAAGATCAACAGGACCGAGCCCTGCGTCGGGATCGGGTCGGTCATCGAGCCCACCATTAGCGTCGCGACCTGGGCCGCGATGTTGCCGGGCAGTTTGGACAGTTCGATCCAGTCCAACTGGCCGCCGCGCTTGGCCGAGGGCGACTTGGAATACAAGGCGGCGGCAGCGGCAAAGCCGGTCTCGCTGGTGACATCGCCCTTGATGCGGCTGGCCAGTTCCATCGCGTCCACCGGGCCCCCGGTTTCCAGCGCGATTTCGGACAACAGAACCTTGGCTTCGCCCCCAGAGGCGATGCCTCCCGCGATGGCCCGGTCGATCTCGCGCTCGGACACTCTGGTCGAGGACAGGAATTTCTTGCGGGCAACTTCGCGCCACATCACGCCGGATTCGACAAAGTCGCGAAAGGTTTCGGGATCAACGCCGCGCTGCCCGACGGCTTTGAGAAACTCTTCGGCCGACAGATTGGCGCGCGAGGCAAATTCCTCCATTCCTGCCTGCAGGTCATCCGGCGAAACAGTGACCCCAAGCGCATCGGCCGCCTGACGCCGCAGGCGGTCGTCGATCAGCGAATTGCGCGCTTCGGTCGTGGCATCCGCGTTGGGTTGCAGCAGGGAAAAGAAGATGATGCGCTGTTTCAGTTCATAGTTTGAAATCACCGCGCCATTGACCGTCAGGGCCGGGGCAAAGGGATTTTCCTGCGCCCGGGCCGTAAACGGCGCCCCGCCAAGAACCGCCAGCATCAGGCCCGCACCAAACGCCCGCCGCCCGATCTTTTTCGCCCATTCCCGCATCGTGCCGAACCTGCCTGTCATCGTCTTTTCCATTCGCCGCTCAATTGCGGCATTGCCGCTGCGGCCCGGTGTCGCCCGAGCCGAAGCCCAGAAGTTCGACCGTCAGACCGAAATCGGTTGCTGACCTTACACTAGTCGAGGACGTGAAACGACGCGAGACCGAAAGATCGACATTGATGCACTCATTGACGAAGGCAAGGCCAAGTCCCGCCGAGGTGGTGGACCTGGTCAAAAGGTCAAACCGGGTGTCGCCGCGGGCCGTCCAGTTGCCGTCGATGTCGAAACTGCCGTCCAGCACCAGTTCGCGCAGATCGGTGTCGCGGTTCTCGGCGGGATCGGCGGCCATATCGGTCAGCCCAAGGGCGAGGCTGTAAGTGTCGCGCGCCAGATCAAGGCGCAGTTCGGATTTCGTCGGGTCAAGGCCATTGTCCAGCAGCATCCGGCTTTGCAGCGACAGCCCATTGCCGTCCAGCACCGACACCCCCATCAACCAGTCCGAGGTGGTGCCCGAAAGTCCCGAAGCGTCGGAAAACTGGTTCAGGTCGGCCAGACGCAGCACACGGCCCACCGTCGTGCCCATCGACCAGCCCCCCGCCCCCTGGTACAGATAGTTCACCCCCAGGTTCAGATGCGTGCCCGCTTCCTTGCCATCGGTGCCCGGAAAGCGGTTCAGGTCAAACAGGTTGCCCTCGTCAAATTCGACCAGGGCGGAATCCTCATTGGGAATGGCGCTGTCGGCAGGCGGGGCCAGCACCAGTTGCAGGACCGGCTCGATCATCTGCGAATTGCCCTTGGCGTCGCTTTTGGTCAAGGGCCAGCGCAGTTCGGTTGCCAGCACCCCATGGGTGCGCCAGCGCTGTCCGCCAAAGGTGGCATCCTGCGAGATGTCGTAATAGTCGGCATAGACCTCGGCCATGGTGGCCACCAGCAGGCCGCTTTGCAGGGTCCAGTTGCGCCGCCAGTCGCCGGTAAAGGACAACCGCGCCAGATCGCGGCCATCCGCGATGCCGTCGCCATTGGTGTCGGTCACCAGATCGGAGGGGCGATAGTGGTTGTGCGCCTCCAGCAACATTCCGCTTTGACCGCCCAAGGGACCACCGCTGAACCGCCGGTGAAAGATCAGATCGCCGACCACGGTGGGAAGGGATCCATCACCCTCGCCCGAACGCAGCGACTGAAAGCCGATGATCTGGGCGTCGATATATTCGTTGCGCCGGGTGCGGGTGATCGCCACCTCGCTTTGCAGGCGGTCGGCGTTGGAAACGCCGTAGTCCGACAGGTAAAACGCATCGGACACCACGATACCGTTGACCGTCGCGTTAAACCCCATCGGAAGAAAGAATTCGCCCTCGCCCTTGAGATAGCCGCGCAAGGGTCCCGGGGTCAGCCGGTCGTCCGACAGCGCGCCGGAAATGGTGTAGGTGCCCATCCGCAGCGCCTCACGGTATTGCAGTTCCACCGTGCGCCCGCCTTTGGTGGTCAGGAACGGCGTCAGCGTCAGGTCGCGGCTGGACCCAAGCGTCAGGAAATAGGGCAGGCGGATGCCAAAGCCCTGCGACGAAGACGACGACAGGCGCGGCACCAGAAACCCCGAAGCCCGGTCCAGCGTCGGGTCGGGCAGGCGCAGGCGCGGGGCGTAGAACACCGGAATGCCGTAAAACCGCAGTTGCGCGTCGTTGAAATACAGTTGCTGTTCCTGGGCGTCATGCAGCACCGAAGAGGCGCGGATTTCCCACAAGGGCACCGAAGACCCCGCGCAGATCCGGCAGGACGAAGCCACGACCTGCACCAGACCGGTATAGCGCCCGCCCGCGCTGCGCCGCACTTCGGCCGCCGCCAGTTGCAACCGGTTGGCCAGAACCAGCCGCGCCGAGGTCAGGATCCCTTCGGTCAGATCGGCCGAAAGCTGTGCGGCATCGGCCAGAATGAAATTGCCGTTGCCGTCCTCGATGCGGATCGGGCCAGAGATGGTCAACTGGTCGGTCTGGGCGTCATAGATCAGGCCCGAGGCGACAAGGCGTTGGCCCTGATAGAAAATCTCGACATGGCCGGTGGCGACCAGCCGGCTGTTGCCGACGATCGACAGGCTGTCGGCCAGAAGGGTGGCGCGGTCTTGCGCAAATCCGGCACTAGCCAAGGTGCAGATCAGGCCGAAGATCAGGATAAGGCGGGCCAAGTCAGCCATCCTCCAGATGCAGCAACAACCCCAGGGACAACAGGATCGCCGCCGAGGGGGGGGCCCAGGCCGCCAGATAGACCGGGATCTGGCCGTTCTCGCCCAGAACCTGCCCGAAATTGCGCAGAAAGAAGATCAGGAACCCGCTGAGCAGCGCCAGCAACACCAAAGGCCCCGACCCGCCCGACCTTGCGTGCCGCATGGTGAAACCCGCCGCGATCAGCACCATGGCGGCCAGAAAGGCCGGGGCGGCCAGTTCAAGCTGATACCACATCCGATAGGACAGGGCCGAAAAGCCCGCATGCTCCAGATCCGCGATATAGCCTGGCAATTCCCAGAAACTGACGGCGCGCGGCGTGCCGAAACTGTCCACGATCTTTTCGCGCGTCAGATCGGTCTCGATGCGCAGGTCGGCGGCCGAAAGCCGGGCATCGCGTTCGGGGTTGGGGTCGGGAAAGCTCCAGGTCTTGGCGTCTTTCAGCGCCCAGGCGCCTTCGGTCAGGATCGCCTTCGGGCTGGAGATCCGCTGCGTCAGCGCCCCCTTGGCGTCATAGATCAGAAAGGTCACCTCGCCCAGTTCGGTTCCGTCGCGGCTGGCGCTTGTCGCCTGAATGACGCTTTGTCCGCCCTCTCCGCCCTGACGCAGCCACAGCCCGGCCGCGCTGAGCGACAGAACCGACCCCCCCTTGGCATAGCCCGCCGACATCTGGTCATAGGCCTTCGACGTTGCCGCCACGACCGGATTCCACAAGGCGACAAAGGCCACCCCCAGAACCAGTGCCGCAACCAGCGGCGAGGCCAGGAACCGCAGGCCCGACCGCCCGGTTGCCCGCACCACGACCAGTTCCGACGATTTGGCCAGCCCCATGAACAGCGCGATGGCGGTCAGGATCATGATCAGGGGCAGAATGCGGTAGATGTTGTTGGGCGCGTTCAGCAAGGCCAGAACCACCGCCCCGTTCACCGTGATCCCGCTGCCCGCAAGGCGGCGCAACTGGTCGATCACGTCGATGGCGACCATGATCGCGAAAAACCCGGCAAAGACCCGGGCGAACATCCACAGGAACCGCCGCGCGATGTACAGGTCCAGCGTCATGCCGCCGCAACCCGGCTTTGCGCGCGTCGGGATGCCGACCGCGGACGCGCGGACCACAGCAACAGACCCAGCCCCACCAGAGCGGCCAGCAGCGGGGCCAGATAGGCAAGGATCCAGCCGCCCGGCAGGGTCAGCCCGAACTTGACCGAGGCGGTCGCGACCCCTTGAATGGCCACCATGATCCCCACGGCCAGCGCGATCTGGCGCCACAGGCCGAACCGGCTGTAGCTGCCCTGCAACAGCGCGCCAAACCCGATCAGCGACACCCCAAGCGCCAGAAACGGATCGGCGATGCGGGTATGGGCCTCGAACGACAGGTCGGCAGCGGTGGCGCGGGTTTCGATCAGCAGCGCGGGCGTGGGGAACAACAGGTCCCGGGTCGAAAGCTCTTCCACCTTGCGGCCCGTCGCGGTGCGGGCGGTCAACAGGCCGCCGATATCATAGGTGAAGTCGGCAAACCGCGTGACCGACAGGCGCCGGTCCGTCGTGTCAAAGACCTGCGCCATGCCGTCGATCATGATCAGTTTCGGCCCCTTGTCGCCCCGCACGAACAGGGCGCGCTGCGCGGTATAGGTGGTGGATTGTCCGGGGGCGCGCAGATCGGTCAGCAACAACCCCTCAAGCGCGCCCGCATCGGTGATGTCGGCGATATATAGCGTCACGCCCTTGGCCGGGTGCAGGAACTGGCGTTCCTTCAGAAACTGAGCCGTGATGTTTTCGGAAAGCTCGGCGCGGCGCAGGTCCAGCATGGCGCGGCTTTGCGGCACCAGCGCATGGGTCAAGAGCATCATCATCGCCGCGACGATCAGCCCGAAGTACAGGACCGGGCGGGCCATGCGCAGGCCCGAAAAGCCGGTGGCCTGCATCACCACCAACTCGCTGTCGGCCATCAGGCGGTTGGTGCCGTAGACCGTGGCGGCAAAGGCCGCGATCGGCAGCACCAGCTTGATGACATTGGGCAGGGTCAGGGCCGAAAACTCCAGAAACACCAGCGCCGACTGACCATCGCCGATCAACTGGTCAAACAGCCCGACGGCACGGTTGATCCAATAGACGCCGACCAGCACCAAGGCAAAAAAGCCAAAGAGCGCAAGAAGTTGGGCAAGGATGTATCGGTCGAATCTTGGCAAGGGTCCGGGTCCTGGGAAGCGACTGCACCCTGTCTATCCCAATTCGCGCCCGGGGGAAAACTCCCATCTGGTGCTTTCGCCGTCATCTGACTAGCCTTGGGCCTGTGCCTGCCGAACCCCGGCGCCCCCCGAACAGGAGAATACCGATGCACCCCCTTGCCCTGACCGTTTTGGAAACGGACGTTGCAGCGCTTGGCGCCTGGCCCGGGCGCATTGCGCTGGTGGTGCAGGACGGCGGCAAACTGGGGGCCGAGGGGCAAAGGCTGGACCGGATGATGCGCGGCGCGCTGAAGCGGTTCACCGCGTCCGAGGCCTTTGCCGCGCTGAAACCGGGAGAGGCGCGCGATCTGGCCTATCCTTCGGGCCTTGCCGCCGAAGCGGTGCAGGTGGTCTTCCTGCCGCGCAAGTCCGACGCCCTTGCCGCGCGCAAGGCGGGTGGGGCCATCGGCAAGGCCCATGGCAAGGCCGCCACGCTGATCCTCGCGGGCAATCACCCGCAGGCGGCCGAAGTAGCCTTGGGCGCGGTGCTGCGTGTCTATGATTTCACCGACCACAAGTCGGCTTCCGGACCGGACGCCGACAAACCGAGGGGCGCGCTGACCCTGATGGTGGCCGACCGCGCCCGGATGCAGCGCGCGCTGGATGCCGTGGACCCCGTAGCGCAGGGTGTGTTTTTCACCCGCGATCTGGTGAATGCGCCGTCCAACGTGCTGACAACGGTCGAATTTGCCCATCGCCTGACCCAGTTGCGCGACCTTGGCGTCGAGGTCGAGGTTCTGGACGAAGAGGCGTTGACCAAGCTGGGCATGGGCGCGCTTCTGGGCGTGGGGCAGGGGTCGGAAAGCCCCTCGCATGTGGTGGTGATGCAGTGGAAGGGCGGCAAGGCAGGGGATGCGCCCTTTGCGCTGGTGGGCAAGGGCGTGGTGTTTGATTCGGGCGGCATCTCGATCAAGCCGGCGGGCGGCATGGAAGAGATGACCATGGACATGGGTGGCGCGGGCGTTGTGGCCGGGGTGATGAAGACGCTGGCCCTGCGGCATGCTGCGGCCAATGTCGTGGGTCTGGTCGGCATCGTCGAGAACATGCCCGACGGTCGGGCGCAGCGCCCGGGCGACGTGGTGCGCTCGATGAAGGGCGACACGATCGAGGTGATCAACACCGATGCCGAGGGGCGTCTGGTGCTGGCCGATGTGCTTTGGTACGCGCAGGACCGCTTCAAGCCGCGCGGAATCATCAACCTTGCCACCCTGACCGGGGCGATCATCGTGGCCTTGGGCACCGAAAACGCCGGCGTGTTTTCCAACGACGACGCCCTGTGCGCGGCCTTCTTGAAGGCGGCAGGCACCGAGGGCGAGGGGGCCTGGCGCATGCCGATGGGGCAAGCCTATGATGACAAGCTGAAATCGCGGATTGCCGACATGATGAATGTCGGCGGGCGCGAGGGCGGGGCGATCACGGCGGCGCAGTTCCTGAAGCGGTTCATCAAGGACGGGCAGCCGTGGATTCACCTCGACATCGCCGGGGTGACGCTGGCCAAGGCCGATACCGACACCGCGCCCAAGGGGGCAACCGGTTGGGGGGTGCTGGCGCTGAACCGCTTGATTGCCGACACCGTCGAGCAGAGATGACCGCCACCGGCCGCGCCCTGTTCTATCACCTGACGCAGTCGGGGCTGGAAGACACCTTGCTGCTGATCCTGTCGCGCGCCACGGGTCAGGGCTGGCGGGTGATGGTGCGCGGCACCGCTGCCGACCGGCTGGAGGATCTGGACAAAAGGCTGTGGCTGGCGGGTGGGCCCGAGGCCTTCTTGGCCCATGGGATGGAAGGCGGGCCGCAGGACGGCGATCAGCCGGTGCTTTTGGGGCAAGGCGCGGTGCCGCCGGGGGCAGCGGGTCTTGTGTTGATCGACGGAGCCGAAAGCTCGGTCGACGAGGCTTTGGGGCTGGAGCGGGTCTGGGTGCTGTTTGACGGCGGCGACGAGGCTCAGGTCATGAAGGCGCGAACCCTGTGGACGCGGCTGACCACGGGCGGAATGGCGGCGCAATACTGGACCGAAGAGACCGGGCGATGGGTGATGAAGGTGGAGAAGGCGGCGGGGGCGTAGACATGCCCCGGTTGCGGTTCTGTAAATGCAGCTATTGCAGTATGTTGACGCGTGATCTTGATAATTTGCACGAAGACGGCCTAGCGCGACAATTCCATCTGATCACCGGCAACCGACATCCGGTACAGCGCCAGATAGGACATGCCCAAAAGGGACACGTCCAGATCGCCGTCGTTCACATCCGCCGCCACGTCACGGTCTTCGTGCGGCCCAAGCGCCACGCGGGACAACGAGATGCGCGCAGTCCGTACTGCCCCGTTGGCAGTAAAGGCCTCGCCCGAGAAATTCAGCGTCTCGGGGTTGATGCCCAGCTTGCGGGCGTCGAATTTGGTCAGCACGATGCTGGAAGCACCGGTGTCGATCAGAAAGTGGATCGGCTGCCCCTCGACGATCAGATCGGCGTAAAAGTGGCCATCCTGCGCGCGGGGCAGCGCGATCGTGCCACCCTCCGCCACCCTCTGCCCGCCGATCAGCCCGCGCGACAGATCAGCCCACAGCCCGAAACCCGCAACCAGACCCACCCCGATCAGCGCCCAGATCAACAGGAACCGCAGCGACTGGTTCAGCCGCCCGCGCATTTCGACCACTGCCCAGCCCCCCACCGCCGCCGCTAGAAGCCCCAGATAGATCAGCCGCGCCGTGGTGTCGCCGTCCATCAGATCAACCCCGTCCCCTTGACCCCGTCGATCACGAATTGCACCGCCAAAGCGGCCAGCAGCATGCCCAGAAGCCG
>JANMJC010000040.1:0-4442 GCA_031371185.1 Paracoccaceae bacterium
CGCCGTTGTAGCGGCGCAGGTATTCGACGATCTGCCCGGTCTCGCCCCGGTCCTCGTTGATCGGAATGCGGATGCGGCCACAAGGGCTGGTCAGGGCGCGGCTGTGCAGGCCGGTGAACTTGCCCGCGATGTCGAAGAACCGGATCTGCCGGAAATTGAACAGCGACTGGTAGAAAGCGAACCATTTGTCCATGTTGCCGCGATGCACGTTGTGGGTCAGGTGATCGAGATAGTGGAACCCGACGCCGCGCGGCTTGGGGGCCGAAGTCCAGGTGAATTCGGCATCATAGGGGTTGGTGTCGCCGTAAAGGTCGGTGAAATACAAAAGCGAACCGCCGATCCCGACGATGGCCGGCAGGTCCATCACCTTTCCGGGCCCGGCAAAGGGCGTCGCCCCCTTGGCGACGGCCTGTGCGAAGGCGGCCTGCGCATCGGCCACGCGCCAGCACATCGACGGCGCGCAGGGCCCGTGTTCAGCCACGAAGGCCTGGGCGTGGCTGCCCGGCTCGTCGTTCAGCACATAGGTGATGTCGCCCTGCTGCCACAACTCGACCGCCTTGGTCTTGTGGCGGGCCACCCGGTCGAACCCCATACGCGCGAAGGTCTCGCGCAGCTTTTCCGGCTCTGCATGGGCGAATTCGACGAATTCAAAGCCATCGGTCCCGGCGGGATTTTCGGCAGTCATCGTGGCGCGGGGGGCGGAATGCGGAAAGGGACCCAAGGTTCGCTCCTGTCAAAGTATTCAAGCCATTTTAGCGCAGGAAACCCACGAAGTTCACGCAAACTTCACTGGCCTTTGCCCGTATCTGGCAACACAATCACCGCCATTCCAAAATCTATGCGAGAATCCCGCATGCTGGACGCTACCGATTCGCGGCTTTTGGCCGAACTGCAACGCAATGCCATGCTGACCGCGCAGGATCTGGGCGAGGTTCTGAACCTGTCGGCCAGTCAGGCGGCGCGCCGACGCCAAAGGCTGGAGACCGAGGGCTTCATCACCGGCTATGGCGCGCGTCTGGCGCCGGGCAAGCTGGGGCTGACGGTTCAGGCCTTTGTGCAGGTGCAGATGGCCAGCCATGCCCCCGATGCCGCCCGCGCCTTTGGTCAGCTTCTGGCCGCCATGCCCGAGGTGATCTCAGCCTGGACGCTGACCGGCGGCACCGACTATCTGCTGCGCATCTGGTGCGCCGATCTGCCCGCGCTGAACCTGCTGATCCATGGCCGCCTTCTGGCTCATCCGTCGGTGGCGCGGGTGGAAAGCCAGATCGTCATGGACCAGATGAAATCCGACACGCCCCTGCCGACTTGAAAGCTGCCGATGGAAAGTGTTCTGCTTGAAGCCTTGATCTACCTGGGGGCCGCCGTGCTGATCGTGCCCGTCGCGGTACGTCTGGGGCTGGGGTCGGTGCTGGGCTATCTGGCGGCGGGCATCCTGATGGGCCCGGTCTTTGGGCTGGTCGGGGCCAACACCGCCGACCTGCAGCATGTCGCCGAATTCGGCGTGGTGATCATGCTGTTCCTGATCGGGCTGGAACTGGAGCCAAAGGCGCTGTGGGACATGCGCCACCGCCTTCTGGGCCTGGGCGGCTTGCAGGTTCTGGGCACCACTCTGGCCATCACGGCGGGGCTCTTGGCGATCGGGGCGCCCTTTGGCGTGGCCCTGATCTGCGGCATGGTCGGATCGCTGTCCTCCACCGCCATCGTGCTGCAAACGCTGACCGAAAAGAACCTGATGCGCACCACCGGGGGGCGGTCGACATTCTCGGTCCTGCTGATGCAGGACATCGCGGTGATCCCGATGCTGGCGATCATTCCGCTGCTGGCGACCGGGGCCATCAATGGGCCGACCGCCGATATCTTCGGCATCGTGAACCCCGAAGCGCCCCTGCCAACCACCGGGGCCGCCGAGCCGATCATCACCCTGATCCAGACCCTGCCGGGCTGGGCGGCCACGCTTTTGACCCTGGCCATCGTGGCGGGCATCGTGCTGGCCGGGTCCTACCTCAGCCGCCCGGTCTTCCGCTTTGTCCACGCCGCCCGTCTGCCCGAGATGTCCACCTTCATCTCGTTGTTGCTGGTGCTGGGGGCGGCCTTTCTGATGATGATCGTCGGCCTGTCCCCCGCCCTTGGCACCTTTGTGGCCGGGGTGGTTCTGGCGGGGTCAGAGTTTCGCCACCAGTTGGAAGCCGAGTTGAAGCCCTTCAAGGGCCTGCTTCTGGGCCTGTTCTTCATCACCGTCGGCATGGGGGTGAACTTTGCCGTGCTGCTGCGCGAGCCCCTGCTGGTGCTGGGGCTGACCCTGGGTCTGATCGCGGTCAAGATGGCCGTGCTGGTGGCGCTGTCCTTTGTCTTCCGCATCCGTGGCCGCGACCGCTGGCTCTTCGCCTTTGCCTTGGCGCAGGGCGGCGAGTTCGGTTTTCTGCTGGTTTCCTTCGCCCGCACCTCGGGCGTCTTGCCGGTCGGCGCGGGGCAAATGGCGCTTTTGGTGATCAGCCTGTCGATGCTGCTGGCGCCCCTGATGTTCATGGCCTACGAGCGGGCGGCGGCGCGGGTCGATGCCTCGCGCGGGCTGGCCACCCCGGACAAGATCGACGAGCCGGGCATGATCATCATCGCCGGGGTCGGGCGTTTCGGGCAGGTGGTGAACCGGCTTGTCCGCTCGACCGGGCGGCGGGCGGTGGTGCTGGACAATGATCTGGCCATCATCGAGCGGTTGCGCCGCTTTGGGGTCAAGGGCTTTTACGGCGACCCGTCGCGCCCGGAATTGTTGCTGTCGGCCGGGCTGATGGAAGCGTCGGTGCTGGTCGTGGCGGTCGATGACCCCAAGGTTTCCACCCAGATCGTGCGCTATGTGCGCACCGTGCGTCCCGATATCCACATCGTCGCCCGCGCGCGCGACCGGGTGCATGTGTACGAGCTGTATCAGGCAGGGGCCAACGACACCGTGCGCGAAACCTTTGACAGTGCGGTGCGGGCGGGGCGATATGTCTTGGAAAACATGGGGTATTCCGACTACGAAGCGTCAAAGTTAAGCCAGACCTTCTGGCGACTGGACCGTCAGGCGATGCGCGAACTGGCCGAGGTCTGGGTGCCGGGGCAGCCGGTGGACCAGAACAAGGCCTATATCCGCCGCGCGCAGGAGCTGGAAAAAGAGATGGAGGCCGCCATCATGGGCGAAATCTATGAGGTGCGCCCGATGGAGGCCGAGGCCCCCATCGCCACGCCCGAAGATCAGCCCGCCGACACGCCGGCTTCGGCAAAGGTCGACATGCCGGAATGACAGGCGACGGCCGCGCGCAGGATGCCCATGGCCACCGCCGCCCCCGACCCCTCGCCCAGACGCAGGCCAAGCGACAACAGCGGTTCCTTGCCCAGAAGGGCCAGCAGGCGACCATGCGCGCCCTCGGCCGAGACATGGCCCGCGACGGCGTGATCCAGTGAATGCGGCGCCTCGGCCTGCAGAACCGCAGCGGCAGTACAGGCGATGAAGCCGTCCAGGATCAGCACGATGCGCAGATCATGCGCCCGCGCCATCGCCCCGGCCATTGCCGCAATCTCGCGTCCGCCCAGGCGTTGCAGAACTTGCAGGGGGCTGGCGGGGCTGTGACGGGCCACGCCCGCCGCAACCGCCGCCGCTTTGCGGGCAAGGCCCGCATCATCCACCCCGGTGCCGCGCCCGACCCAATCCGCCGCCGCCCCACCATACAGCGCGCAGGCAATCGCCGCCGCCGATGTGGTGTTGCCGATCCCCATTTCCCCCACCACCAGAAGATCGGCCAAGGGATCGACCGCGTTCCAGCCGGTGTTGAAGGCGGCCACGACCTCGGCCTCGCTCATCGCCTCGGCTTCGGTGAAATCCCCCGTCGGTCGGTCAAGGTCCAGCGCGTGAACCGTCATCGCAGCACCGTGCAACTTGGACAACTGGTTGATCGCCGCCCCACCCGCCTGAAAATTTCCGACCATCTGCGCGGTCACCTCGGGCGGAAAGGCCGAAACACCTTTGGCCGCAACCCCATGATTTCCGGCGAAAATCAGCACCTGCGGCGCCTTGACCGAGGGCGTCGCGGTGCCCTGCCAGCCCGCCATCCAGATCGCCAGATCCTCCAGCCGGGCCAGGGCGCCGGGCGGTTTGGTCAACTGGCCATTGCGCGCCGCGGCGGCGGCACCAGCCTCCGGATCGGCTGTGGGCAGGGCATGAAGCGCGCGGGCGATGTCGGCAAGGCTGGCAAAGGTCATGTCCGGAGGGTCCTTGGATCAGGGGCTGCCCAGCCATAGCCCGCCGCGCGACCCGGCACCAGACGGCGAACGACGCGGGCGAGCCGTCTGCGACATGGGTCGCGGTCCGGTATGCCGCCACGGAGGGGGGGGCGGAAAATGCAAAAGGCGGCCCCGACAGGACCGCCCCTTGACCTGAATTCGGCCCGGATCAGGCGGCGCGGCTG
>JANMJC010000114.1:0-3124 GCA_031371185.1 Paracoccaceae bacterium
CATTCCGACAGCGCGTTCACCACCGAAACGCCGACGCCGTGCAAGCCGCCCGAGACCTTGTAGGCGTTGCCGCTGTCGTCGGTGTTGTTGAATTTTCCACCCGCGTGCAACTGGGTCATGATGACCTCGGCCGCCGAAACACCCTCTTCAAGGTGGATGTCCACCGGAATACCGCGCCCGTTGTCCATCACCGAAACACTGTCGTCGGCGTGGATGATCACCGTCACCGCCGTGGCATGACCGGCCAAGGCTTCGTCGATGCCGTTGTCCACCACCTCATAGACCATATGATGCAGGCCCGACCCATCGTCGGTGTCGCCAATATACATGCCCGGACGCTTGCGAACCGCCTCCAAGCCTTTGAGAACTTTGATGGAATCAGCGCCGTAGGTTTCCGGCTTCTTGGGCTCGATGGCCATAGGTGGTGTATCCCTTGATCTGCCCGCATTTTATAGCGTTTCAGGGGGGCAATGTCACCCCTTGGCCACAAGATTTAGCGGTCACAGAAAGGGAATGACCAGCCCGACCGCAATCAGCAGACAGCCCGAAATCACGTTCATCCGGCGCAGACTTTCGGGGCTGTTCAAAAGCTCGCGGGCCCGGTCCAGAAACAGGGCCAGCGCCAGATTGCCCGCCATCGGGATCAGGGCAGAGACGCCGATGATCAGCGTGATGTCCAGCGGCGTCAAAGCCCCAAGCGCGAAAAATCCCGGCAGCGCCCCCATGTAGAACAAGATGGCCTTGGGGTTGCCGATCACCGCCGCCACCCCCACCGAAAACCCCGCCACCAGCCCCGGTCTGGTCATCCGGCTTTCGCCAGTCAGCGTCGTCGCGGGTCTGCGGATCAGCAGAAATCCCATGAACAGGAAAACCCCCGCCGCGACCCAGCGCAACACCGACAGCACATCGCCGTAAACGCTTTGAACCCAGGACAGCCCCAGAATGGCGGCCAAGGGCCAGACCAGATCTCCGATCGCCACCCCCAGCGCCAGGGGCCATGCGGCCGCAAAGCCGCCTGACAGGGCCCGCGCCGTCAGCGCCACCCAGACCGGGCCGGGCACCACCCACAGCCCGGCCATGCCCAGCGCGTAAAGGAACAACTGATATCCGGTGATCGACATCGCCTAGAACAATCCGCCCATGATATCCAGAACCGCCGCCGGGTCCCAGACCTGCGGACCCAGATCCAGCACCCGCAAGGTTTCGGCCGGCTCGCGGATCACCTCCCCGCTGCGGGCACCATCCATCTCGACGTAAACCAAGGGGTTGTGGGCCGGGGCAAAGCCCGCCGCCGCGTAAAGCCCCGCCGTGCCGAACAAGAGGAAATGCTGCGCCCGGGCATCCCGCGCGCTGGCAATCGCCGCCTGCAACAGGCGCTGCGCCAATCCGCGGCCGCGATGGTCGGGATGGGTCGCGACCTCGGCCAGAGCCGCCACGTCCACCAGACGCCCGCCCAACCGCACCGCGCGGAACTGCATCGCCATATGGGCCACGATCTTGCCACCGTCGCGGATCACCAGACGCAGATGATGCCGGGTGTGGAAAAAGCTGCGCCCGTCAAAGTCGGAGTCAAAACACCGCGCCAGCAGGTCCGCGATCTGCGCCTCGTCCGCCGCGCTCATCTCGGTCTCATGGATCCTGTCGATCTGCCCGGGCAGGACCAGCCGCCCATCGGGCAGCAGCGGCCAGAACGGGTTCATCGCCACTTCCCAGACATGGCCATCGGGGTCGGCCCAATAGCCCGAGTACCCGCCCCAGAACACCTTTTCCGGGGGCTTCAGCCCGGTCCCGCCTGCCGCCAGCGCCGCCGCATATGCCGCGTCCACCTCGGCCACGGTGGCAAAGTTCTGCGCCAGCGTCATCGCCCCGGTGCCCAAGGCCACCCCGGCGCGGCCCTGATCTGCCGCCAGTTCGGCGCGGCCAAACAGGCCCAGAACCTGACCCCTCAGCTGGAAAAAGGCGACCTCGGGGGTACCGCTGGCTTCCTGCCATCCCAGGCCCGCGTAAAACGCCCGTGCCGCCGCCAGATCGCCCACCCCCAGCGTGATCAGAGTCACCCGCTGCTGCATCATCCGATCCTCGATCCTGTCCCGTCATCGGCCACCGTCAGAACCTGCGCCCGCGCGCCCAAAGCGTCAAACAGGCTGGCCTCGGTTCCGGTCATCAGCGCCTGCGCGCCAATCCGGCAAATCTCGTCATACAGGGCCGCGCGCCGCGCCTCGTCCAGATGCGCCGCCACCTCGTCCAGCAGCAGGATCGGCGCGCGCCCCAGATCCTCCCGCAGCGCGCGGGCGTTCGACAGGATCAGGCTGATCAGCAGCGCCTTCTGCTCTCCGGTCGAACATTGATCGGCGGCGACGCCCTTGGCCGCATAGACCGCCCGCAGATCGGCGCGGTGTGGCCCGACCAGCGTGCGCCCCGCCGCCATATCGCGCCGCCGCCCTTCGGCCCAGGCCAGCGCAAGCTGATCGGCGGGCACCTCGGCCCCGCCTTCCGGCCCTGCCAAAGACAGCGTTGCGCGTGGAAATTTCGACCCTGCCCCGTCCTGCGCCCCGTCCTGCGCCCGGTCCAGCCGGTCCAGCGCCGCCTGACGGTTTGACATGATCTGCGCCCCGGCCCCGGCCATCGCCCCTTCCAGGGCGGCGTACCATCGCGCATCGGTCACATCGTCCTTCAGCAAGCGGTTGCGATCGCGCATCGCCTTGTCATAGGCCAGAACCGCCTCGGCATGGTCGGGGAAGAACGACAGGGCCACGCGGTCCAGAAACCGCCGCCGCCCCTCGGCCGCCTCGATCCACAGACGGTCCATCGCGGGCACCAGCCACAGAACCCGCGTGATCCGCGCCAAACCCAGTTGCGTGCTGGCCTTGCCGTCAATCCGAACAAAGCGCGCCGCTCCGGTTTCGGCCCCGGTTTCCACCTGATTCGCGGCCACCAGCCCCTCGATCTCGGCCTGAACCCGCCATCCCAGTCCCTCTGGCCGCCGAGCAAATTCCTCGGCCCCCGCTCGGCGTAATCCCCTGCCCGGAGACAGCAACGACACCGCTTCCAGAATGTTGGTCTTGCCCGCCCCGTTCGGCCCGACAATTGCCACAGGCCGGCCGTCAAACGCGATCCGCACCGC
>JANMJC010000139.1:0-2335 GCA_031371185.1 Paracoccaceae bacterium
GAATTGGTGACCTTTGCCAAAAAGCGCGGCGTGTCGGTGGTTCTGGTCGGCCATGTCACCAAGGAAGGCCAGATCGCCGGCCCCCGCGTGGTGGAACATATGGTCGACACGGTGCTGTATTTCGAAGGCGAGCGCGGCCACCAGTTCCGCATCCTGCGCGCGGTGAAGAACCGCTTTGGCCCGGCGGATGAAATCGGCGTGTTCGAGATGACCGGCGCGGGGCTGGCGCAGGTCACCAACCCCTCGGCACTGTTTTTGTCCGAACGCGGGCAACCGGTGGCGGGGTCGGTGGTGTTCGCGGGCATCGAAGGCACGCGGCCGGTGTTGACGGAAATTCAGGCGCTGGTCGCGCCCTCGCCGCTTGGCACGCCGCGCCGCACGGTGGTGGGGCTGGATTCGGGGCGGCTGTCGACGATCCTTGCGGTGCTCGAGGCGCGCTGCGGCATCCCCTTCACCGGGCTGGACGTGTTCCTGAACGTGGCGGGCGGCATGCGGGTGACCGAACCCGCCGCCGATCTGGCGGTGGCAGCAGCCCTGGTTTCGGCGCGCGAAGACGTGGCCGTGCCGCCGGAAACAGTGTTATTCGGTGAAATCAGCCTTTCAGGCGCCCTTCGCCCGGTCGGTCAGACCGAAAACAGGTTGAAAGAAGCCGCAAAACTTGGTTTCTCACAGGCCATCGCCCCCAAGGGTTCGAAACTTGGTGCAGTGGATGGAATAACGGTGCGGCAAATGGCCGATCTGACCGCCTTTGTGGGCGAGATGTTCGGCGCGGGCTGACAGAAAAGGGACGGTCATGGAAGGTTTCACTTTGGTCGACGGCATCGTCGCGGGGCTGATCGTGCTGTCCGCGATCCTGGCCTATTCGCGTGGCTTCGTGCGCGAGGCGATGGCGATTGTCGGCTGGGTTGGGGCGGCGGCGCTGGCCTTTGTCTTTGCCCCCTCGGCCCAGCCCTTGATCAAGGAAGTGCCGGTCCTAGGCGATTTCCTGAAGGACAGCTGCGAATTGTCGATGATCGGGGCCTTTGCCGCCGTTTTCGCGGTCGGCCTGATCCTCGCCTCGCTGTTCACGCCCCTGCTGTCCTCGGTCGTGCAGCGCTCGGCCCTTGGGGGTCTTGATCAGGGCCTGGGCTTTCTGTTCGGCGTGCTGCGCGGCGTCGTGCTGGTTCTGGTGGCCTTCCTTGTCTATGACCGCGCGCTGTCGGGCACCCAGGTTGCCGCGATCGACGATTCCCGCTCGGCAAAGGTCTTCGCCACCTTTCAGGACCGGGTGAACGCCTCGGTGCCCAATGGTGCGCCTGACTGGATCGTGACGCGCTACACCGAACTGACCCAGGGCTGTGCCGCCCCCGCCGATCCGGCCGCGGCCGAAGCTGCCCCGGTAGAAACCGCGCCCGCCCCCAGCAACTGAAGCGGTTCTGGCCCCCCAGGGAATCAGAATTCAAACCGAACCGGTTCGAATTCTGATCCTCGATGTTTCGGGGAAGACTTGAACCGCCTTGGGCATCGATTGGGGCGTGACAGCCCCCGTCAATCGGCCTAGATGCTCGGGCAGAGCGCGGCGTTTTCTGCCGCTGGAATCGGGGAGCCCCATGCGCCAGATGCCAGCCCATCCTTTCGATCCCCTCGACGGGGACAAGCTGAAAGAAGAATGCGGTGTGTTCGGGGTGCTGGGGGTCAAGGACGCCGCCAATTTCGTGGCGCTTGGCCTGCACGCCCTGCAACATCGCGGTCAGGAAGCCGGCGGCATCGTCAGCTATCACCCCGACCACGGCTTCAACTCGGCCCGGCGGTTCGGCTATGTCCGCGACAATTTCACCAAACCCGACGTGATGGAAACCCTGCCGGGGCAACTGGCCATCGGGCATGTGCGCTATTCCACCGCCGGATCGAAAGGCGCCACCGCGATCCGCGACGTGCAGCCTTTCTTTGGCGAGTTCTCGATGGGCGGGGCGGCCATTGCCCACAACGGCAACCTGACCAACGCCACCGCCCTGCGCCGCGAGCTGATCGAGCGCGGGTCGATCTTTCAATCCTCGTCCGACAGCGAATGCATCATCCATCTGATGGCGCGCTCGATCCAGAAGAACATCTCCGAGCGGATCAAGGATGCGCTGCGCCGCGTGGAAGGCGCGTTTTCCATCGTCGCCATGACCCGCACCAAGCTGATCGGCGTGCGCGACCCCCTGGGCGTGCGGCCGCTGGTTCTGGGCCGTCTGGGCGACAATGCCTGGGCGCTGTCGTCGGAAACCTGCGCGCTGGACATCATCGGCGCCGAGTTCGTGCGCGAGATCGAGCCGGGCGAGATGGTGGTGATCGAGGATGGCAAGGTCAACTC
>JANMJC010000227.1:0-2514 GCA_031371185.1 Paracoccaceae bacterium
GGCGGCGCAGATAGTTGACGATGGCCTCATCCATCCGGTCGCCACCAACGCGGACAGACCGGGCATAGACGATGTCGCCCAAGGACAGCACCGCGACTTCCGTGGTCCCGCCACCGATGTCCACAACCATGTTGCCGGTCGGTTCGGTGATCGGCATTCCCGCCCCGATGGCCGCCGCGATGGGTTCGGCAATCAGCCCTGCGCGCTTGGCGCCTGCCGACAGGACCGACTGCCGGATCGCCCGCTTTTCCACCGGGGTCGCGCCATGCGGCACGCAGACGATGATCTTGGGTTTCGAAAACGTCGTGCGCGGATGGACCTTGCGGATGAAATGCTTGATCATCTCTTCCGCCGCCTCGAAGTCGGCTATCACCCCGTCGCGCATCGGTCGGATCGCCTCGATGCTGCCCGGGGTGCGCCCCAGCATCAGCTTGGCATCTTCGCCCACCGCAAGCACCTGCTTCTTGCCGTCCTTGGTGTGATAGGCCACCACCGAAGGCTCGTTCAGCACGATGCCCTTGCCCCGGATGTAAACCAGGGTATTCGCGGTCCCAAGGTCGATGGCCATGTCGGACGAGAAGATGCCCGAGAAGATGCCCGATAGGAATGACATGTCGATGTATCCTTGATGCGCGCAAGCGAAACCCCGCGACTCAGGGAAACCTGAGGCGGGTGTCTTCGTATAAAGACCTGTGTGGTCAGACGAAAGAGCCAAGGCAGTCTGGCCGCGCTATTCCGCCGTACAAGCTGTGATGAAGATTAATCGAACAAATAGGCTGTTGAAAAGTCCCATTTATGGCCTGAAACTTGCACAATTCCGATTACGGACCCGGTTCAAGGCATTGCGCTCGCCGGGAAATCACCTTGGGCCGGGGATGTTTTGCGCGAAGATTCTTTGCGATCAGGCCTGTGATGGGTCTACAGAAACAACCAGAAGTCGGTTTGGGGTTGCCGGACCGCACAGCAGCGAAGGGGCCTTTATGTTCGATCTTGCCGGAAAAGTGGCGCTCGTGACCGGGGCGGGTGCGGGTGATGGCATCGGCTTTGCCTGCGCGCAGATGCTGCAAAAGGCGGGGGCGCGGGTGGCTGTCACCTCGACCACCGCGCGGATCGCGGATCGCGCCGCCGATCTGGGGTGCTTTGGCCACCAGGCCGACCTGACCGACCCTGCCCAGGTGGCGGCCCTGTTCGGCGCGGTGAACGAGGCTCTTGGCCCGGTCGAAATTCTGGTCAACAACGCGGGCATGGTCCAGACCGGAACGCGGGTGAAGCGTGGCCGACTGGGAGATCTGTCGGACGCCGACTGGGCGCATCACATGGGCCTGAACATCGGGATCACATTCTACTGCATCCGCGCCGCGCTGCCGGCGATGCGGGGGGCGGGATGGGGTCGGATCATCAACATGGCCTCGGTCACCGGTCCGGTCGTCACCATCGACGGCTCGTCGGGCTATGCCACGGCCAAGGCGGCCATCACCGGCATGACCCGGTCGGTCGCCCTGGAATATGGCCGCGAGGGCATCACCTGCAACGCGGTCCTTCCGGGCTGGATCGCCACCGGATCTTCCAGCGCGAAAGAGCGTCGCGCCGGGCGTGCAACACCCGTCGGTCGGCCCGGCTCTCCGGCCGAGGTTGCCGCCTGCGTCGCCTTTCTGGCAAGCGACGAGGCGGCCTATGTCAACGGGGCGATGCTGGTGGTGGACGGCGCCAACACGCTGCAGGAACTCAAGGGCGGCTGATAGGGCACCGGGGCGGGCAACCCGCTTTCGCCGCGGGCATTGCCCGCCTGCCCGAACGCATGAACATGGCCCGGTCGCAATCCCGCACAGGGTGCCGGTCGGGGGTTGAGCGGGGGCTGACGACCGAAGGGCGCAGGGTGTTATGGGCACGATGACAGCCCGTCATGGCGCGAAGAGTCTGGCGATGAGCTGTAAGTTGCAGCGCGCGGCGGCTCAAACACGCAGCCCTTGGGCCGAAGTCGATCCGTCTCTGGCAGGGGCCCACGTCTCGGGCGTCGATCCGGGATGTTTTGGTGGAGCAGAGGGGGATCGAACCCCTGACCTCGTCATTGCGAACGACGCGCTCTCCCAACTGAGCTACTGCCCCACGAACGCTGTGGGGTCTGGCGCAAAAGGGCGGCCTTGTCAAGATCGGCCGGGGTGCCGGGGGCCGGAGTACGGCGGGTGCGGACGGCGGAAAACCGGGAGGGCGGCGGGGCTACTCGGATCAGGTTGCGATCATTGTCGGCAAAGCGGGGGACCACCGGATCCGGCACCCGGGGGGTGGCCGTCAGGTCGATGGTGTTCCCGGGCGTGGTGTGGCTGGCGCTGATCGTCAAGTTGATGTTCGGCGTGGTCCTGCGTGATCAGGGTGCCGCTGCGGGCAGGTTGATGGACGGATCATCGCCGATCGGCGCGATGGTTTCCGGTGTCACGTCGCGGGCGCGCTGGACGGCGCACTCATCGTTTCGTTCCAGCCGCAGCGCCCCGCCCAGTCGGACGATGGCTTCATCCT
>JANMJC010000326.1:0-2748 GCA_031371185.1 Paracoccaceae bacterium
GCCAAAGCCTGCGCCCTTGCGCGGTCGTCGGGATGGATCACCAGCAGCCGACGGTGGCCCGCAAAGGCCGCAAGTGTCCGGGAAATCACGGGAAGGCCGGCAAGGTCCTGCCACTGTTTCGGCAGGTCCCCGCCCGCGCGGGAGCCGCGTCCTGCGGCGACGATGATGACGGCAATGCTCATCGCTTTGGCTTAAAGCGGTTCAGGTCTGGAGGGAATCGGAAATCGCTGCCGCGCCTGGCCCTTGAACAGGTTTTCCGATGCCGTCGTTTCGGCCTGTGCCAGAACCGCCCAAGGTGCTGCGGGCCCCGGCAAGCCAGTCTTTCGGGCCGCCCGGCCTTTCACTTCGCCCAAGATTGCCGCAATCCGCGCCGGAAAAGCCTGTTATTTGTGCATAGCCTGAATTTCGGGCATAACGAGGGGGGATCGCCTTGATTGCCGGGGGCAGCCCTGCCACCCCCTTGTTCGCAAAGGATCACATCTCAGATGCCGCATGCCGGGCCGACCGCTGCACTCTTGCCGAACCCGCCGGTGATTCTGGCCCCGATGGCCGGCATCACCGACCTGCCGTTCCGGCGGATCGTGGCGCGGTTCGGGGCCGGGCTGGTGGTGTCGGAAATGGTCGCCTCTGAAGACATGATGCGTGCGCAGCCCCTGGCCCGGGCCCGCGCCGAACTGGGTATGGATCAGGCGGCAACTGCCGTGCAACTGGCGGGCCGTGATCCCTACTGGATGGCCGAAGCCGCGCGCTATCTGCAAGGTCAGGGGGCCCGGGTGATCGACATCAACATGGGCTGCCCGGCCAAGCGGGTGACGGCGTCGGGCGGCAACGGGGCCTGCGGGTCGGCGCTGATGAAAGACCCTGATCTGGCGCTGCGTCTGATCGAGGCGGTGGTGGGCGCGGTGCAGGTGCCCGTCACCTTGAAAACCCGGCTGGGATGGGACGACGACAGCCTGAACGCCCCGCAGATCGCGCGCTCCGCCGAAGGGGCCGGGGTGGCGATGATCACGATCCACGGTCGCACCCGCTGCCAGTTCTACAAGGGCCACGCCAATTGGGCGGCCATCCGTGCCGTCAAAGAGGCGGTGGCCATTCCGGTGATCGCCAACGGCGACATCCGCGACATCGCCAGCGCCCGCGCGGCCCTTGCCCAAAGCGGCGCGGACGGCGTGATGATCGGGCGCGGGGCCCAGGGGGCGCCCTGGCGGCTGGCCGAGGTGGCCCATGCGCTGTACGGCAGCCCGGCCCCGGTGGTTCCCGAAGGTCAGGATCTGGCCGATCTGGTGATCGAACACTACGAATCCGCTCTGGCCTTTTACGGCCGCGACCTGGGCCTGCGCGTGGCTCGCAAGCATCTGGGCTGGTATCTGGACGAAAACGCCCCCGAAAGCGACCGCGACGAGATTCTGACCGAAACCGACCCCGCCCGCGTGATCGGGCATCTGCAGGCGGCATTTGCCGCGCCGTGGGCGGCATGATCGAGGTCGGGGCCGCAGCCCTGTGGGCGTCGCTGCCGATCCCGGGGCTGGTTCTGGGACCGACCGGGCTGATCGAGGCGGTGAACGGCGCGGCGGAAACCTTTCTGAACGCCTCGGCGCGCAGCCTTTTGGGTCGTGACATGCTGGACCGCATCGCCATCAACGCCCCGATGCAGGATGCCATCGCGCGCCTGCGCCGGGGCCGCGCGCCGGTCACGGTGGGCGACGCCGACCTGACCACGGGCGAGCGTCCGCCCGTGCCATGCGCCCTGACGCTGTCCTTGCTGCAGGACAAGCCCGGCCATGTCCTTGTGCTGATCACCCCGCGCGACATCGCCGACCGGTTGGGCCGCGGGTTGGGCGGGAAGACGGCGGCGAAATCGGCCATCGGCATGGCCGAGATGCTGGCCCATGAAATCAAGAACCCGCTGGCCGGAATTGCCGGTGCCGCGCAGCTTCTGGCGATGAGCCTGCGCCCCGAGGATCAGGAGCTGACCGATCTGATCGTCGGGGAAACCCGTCGCATCGTGAAGCTGCTGGAACAGGTCGAACGCTTTGGCGACATGCGCCCGCCGCAGCGCCGGGCGGTCAATCTGCACGACGCGCTGGACCGGGCCCGCCGCTCGGCCCTGGTGGGATTTGGCGCGCGGATGACCATCGTCGAAGACTACGACCCCTCGCTGCCCGCGACCTTTGCCGATCCCGACCAGTTGATGCAGGTCTTCCTGAACCTGATCAAGAACGCAACCGAAGCGGCCAAGGACGGCCCGCATCAGGGCCGTGGCACGATCCGCCTGCGCACCTTTTATGACCGCTCGCTGCGCCTGCGCCGCAAGGATGGCACGCAGGCCACCTTGCCCTTGCAGGTCGAAATCATCGATGATGGCCCGGGCATTCCCACTGATTTTGCCCAAGACATCTTTGAACCCTTTGTGTCGGGTCGTGAAAACGGCACGGGGCTGGGGCTCGCTTTAGTGTCCAGAATAATTGCCGACCACGGCGGCTGGATTTCTGTCGATTCCGTGCCGGGCAAGACGGTGTTTCGCCTGTCATTGCCCATGGCACCCAAAGAAACCAAGGAGATTATCTGATGGATGGCACGATTCTGGTGGCCGATGACGACCGCACGATCCGCACGGTCCTGACCCAGGCGCTGACCCGCGCCGGGTGCAAGGTCCATGCCACCTCCAGCCTGATGACCCTCATGCGCTGGGTCGAAGAGGGCAAGGGCGATCTGGTGATTTCCGACGTGATCATGCCGGACGGCAAC
>JANMJC010000364.1:0-11445 GCA_031371185.1 Paracoccaceae bacterium
CAGAGAACCCAGACCGGTGCCCAAGCCCGCCGCCATGCCAGCGCGCGGCCCGCCGTGCAGGCCGCTCGCGGTGGCGAAAAACACATCCGCCCCGGGGGCAAGATTCAGCGCCAGCCCCGCCAGGGCAAAGGTGACTAGTTCGGGCCAGGGCAGGGGGAAAAGCAGGTGCAACATGGCGGTACTGTCAGGCGGGCGCTTGCGAAGATCAAGACATCGCGTTTGACGGCGCGCGCGCCTTGCGGCAGGCTGACCGCCAGAGGTGCGCCCCATGGATCACGAAACCGTCCCCGCCGCCACTTTCGGCCACAGCCTGACCGGGATCACGGTCAACCTTCTGTGCCGCGACGTTCTGACCGAGGTGCGCTTTCTGACCGAGGTTCTGGGTCTGACCGCCCGCCGCGTGAGCCGCGACTTCGCCATCGTCCTGCACGCGGGCGAACCTTTGCAACTGCACGCCGATACAACCTATGCGGGCCACCCCTTGCCACAGCTTGTGCCCGAGGCGGGCCCGCGCGGTGGCGGCATCGAGCTGCGGTTGCACGAAGCCGACCCCGACCAATGTGCAGCACGCGCCGAAGATTTCGATGGGGCCCTGGTTCTGCAAGGCCCCACCGACAAGCCCGGTCACGGCCTGCGCGAAGCGGTGATCCTTTCGCCTTCGGGCTATGCCTTCGTGCCCTCGCGCCGGATCTGAGCGCCGCAATTTTTTTCGAAAAAAATTGGCAAATTTCTTCGAAGAAATTTGGGGCCCTGGTCCGAGGGTCGGTTCAGACCGCTTGTGAAAACACTTCCGCCAACAGGGGCACCAGCCAGTCCTCGTCAGCCTTGGTAAAGGCCGCCGGCGTGTCGCTGTCGATGTCCAGCACCCCTAAAAGCCGCCCCGCGCCGTTCCACACCGGCAGAACCAGTTCCGAACGGGTCGAAGAGGCACAGGCGATATGGCCGGCAAAGGCATCGACATCGGGCACATTGAGCACCTGACCCGAGCGCGCGCAGGCCCCGCAAACCCCGCGGGAAAACGGAATGACAAGGCAGCCGTGGCCACCCTGATAGGGGCCGATCTTCAGAATTTCAGGCGCGGTCACCCGGTAGAACCCGGTCCAGTCGGCAAGGGGATGGGCGTGGTGAATTTCGCAGGCGAGCGTCGCCATCAGGGCAACGGCGTCGGTTTCACCGTGGCACAAGGCGCGAATGCGGGCGGTCGTCTCTTGATGGTTCATCTCAATACCCCAGGGCGCAGCCGTCTTTGCGCGGGTCCGATCCGCCGATCAAACCGCCCGCATCGGTGATTGCGATCGCCTGCGCGCCACCGATCGGTTCGGGCGAAATCGCCACCGCGTGGCCCATCTCGGCCAGTTCGGCCCGCACCTCAGGTGCATAGCCGCGCTCCATCAGCATGCCCTCGGCCCCCGAAAAGCAGCGCGGCGCGTCGATGGCATCCTGCAAGTCCATGCCGAAATCCTCAAGGTTCGAGACGAACCGCGCGTGTCCGCAGGGCTGATAGGCCCCGCCCATAACGCCAAAGGGCAGAACCACCCGGCCCGCCCGCTTGATCATGCCGGGAATGATGGTGTGCATCGGGCGCTTGCCGCCGCCCGCCTCGTTGGGGTGGCCCTGTTGAAGGGTGAACCCTGCACCCCGGTTCTGGAAATTGATCCCGAACCGGGCCGAGGCCAGACCCGACCCGAAGCCCCAGAAGATCGAATAGATCAACGACACGGCCATACGGTCGCGGTCCACCACGGTGATATGGATCGTGTCCTTGTGCACCGCTTCGGTCAGGGGGCGGGCGGTCGCCATGGCTTTGCGGGGGTTGATCAGGGCCGCCAGCCGTTCGGCCGTTGTGGGCGACAGCATATGGTCCAGCCGTGCGGTGCGGTCCGCGATGAACCGGTCGCGGGCGTCATAGGCCAGCTTGGCCGCCTCGGCCTCGAGATGGGCGCGCGCGGTGCCGAAAGGGTCCATCGCGGCCAGATCGAAATGCTTCAGGATGTTCAGCATCAGGATGGCCGTGGCCCCCTGGCCGTTCGGCGGATGTTCGAACAATTCCAGACCCTTGTAGGCACAACTGATCGGGTCGCCCCAGGTGCAGGCGGTGGCGGCCAGATCGTCCAGCGTGTGACTGCCGCCAAGGGCGCGCAGCGAAGCGATCATGTCTTCGGCCACCTCGCCTTCGTAGAAACCCGCCCGACCCTCGCGCGCCACGCGGCGCAGCACTTCGGCCTGACCGGGGGCGCGAAAGATGTCGCCGGCCCGCGGCGCCCCGCCGTTGCCCAGATAAAAGCGCCGCGCATCGCCCTGCAGCGCCGAAGCATCTTCGTCCCAGTCAAAGGCCACGCGCGGGGCCACGGGCACGCCTTCATCGGCATAGCGGATGGCGGGGGCAAGGACGCGGTCCAGCCCGATGCGGCCCCAATCGTCGCTGAGCCGGCAAAAGGCATCCATCGCGCCGGGCAAGGTCACGGCTTGAATGCCGCGCAGGGGCACCTTGCTGTGGCCCTGCGCGCGCATCTCGGCGGCCGACAGGCCCGCGGGCGCGCGCCCCGAGCCGTTCAGGGCCAGAATGCGGTCTTCGCCGGCAGGTTTGATCAGGGCAAAACAATCGCCGCCGATCCCGGTCATCTGCGGCTCACAGATCCCCAAAAGGACCGCGCCGGCCAGAGCCGCGTCCACCGCGTTGCCCCCGGCTTCCAGAACCTCGATCGCGACCTTGGCCGCCAGCGGGTGCGAGGTGGCCGCCATCCCGTTGCTGGCGTAGACCGCCGAGCGGCCCGGCAGATGAAAATCGCGCATGTCTGGCCCCATTTTTCAGGCCAGAGCCTAAGGGCGCACGACAGCAATGCCAAGGGACTGTGGAGGGGGGGGAATGTTCAAGAACCTCGGCGCCGCGAACTGGGTGGGGGCATTGATCCGCGACGCCGAGGGAAGCTTTATGCAGCTACAAGACTGAATATCCAGGAGGCACGCGGCGCCAATAGGGGGAAACTTGGACCAATTCGTGTCACTTTCCCCGGGTTTGAAACAGTTGGGCGCGAGACCGTCCTATTCTGCCTGAACGGCGAAACGCAGTTTGTTGAAACCGCCGTCCCGTTCATATTCAAGATCCAGCGTCAGGGTGCGAATCAGAAACCAGCCGAATCCCCCTTCCGGCAGTTCCTCTCCCTCGACCAGGGGTTTCAGTTCCCCCTTGGGCAGTTGGCCATCGGGCATCGGCAGGCCCAGATCATAGACCGAGACCCGAAGGACCGGCGGCAGGTGATCGACACCCACCAGAATCGGGCCCGGCGCGTTGGGATAGGCGTGTTCCACAACATTGTTCAGCGCTTCGGCCAGAACGATTTCAAAGGTGCCGCGCGCGTCGTCGGACAGGCCCGCCAAGGGTTCCAACATCATCAACCGCTTCAGCCCGGCGCGCACCGCGTCGTTGTTGCCGGCCAGCGTGACGCAGGTCTGGTGCTGGTTTGCGGGAAAGGAGATCTCGGGCAGGGCCGGGGCGGCCTGTCCGACAAGGCCAAGTTCATCCGGCATTGCGCAGGCCCTCTGGCACCGATTTGTGGATGGTGAAGACCGAATCCATCCGGGTCAGCCGGAACACCTTTTCGACCGTGCCGGTCAGGTCCGCCAGTTCCAGCTTGCGCCCCGGTCCCAGGGCCTTCATCGCCGCCACCACGGCCCCCAGACCCGAGGAGTCCAGAAAAGCGACCTTCGACATGTCCAGAATCACGCGGGCATCGGAGGTCTGCGTCAATTCGCGCATCCGGTCCTTGAACTGAATTGCCCCTGCCGCGTCAATCCGGTCGCCCGCCGCGCGGATCAAGAGAAAATCACCGCGACTTTCAGAATACAGATGCATCACACCCTCCAGGCCAAACATTCGACCAAACTAGGGCCAAGGCGTTACGGAATGGTAAGCATCGGGCGGGGCACAGGGATTTTTGCGCGCGCGCCGGGGCCGTCAGTTCATCTGGAACTGCAGCGGGTATATGCCGTTTTCGAAATCGCCGAACAGGTCGGGCAGATCGGGGTGGCTGACCGGCTCTCCGGTTTCGTCCGGCACAAGGTTCTGCTCGGACACATAGGCCACATAATAGCTTTGGTCGTTTTCGGCCAGAAGGTGGTAGAACGGCTGATTTTTGGGCGGGCGGCTTTCTTCGGGGATGTTTTCATACCATTCGTCAGTGTTCGAAAACATGGCATCCACGTCAAAGACCACGCCGCGGAACGGGTGCTTGCGGTGCCGCAGGACCTGTCCGATATGATACTTCGCGGCCGTCTTGAACATTGTGCCGTCCTCCAAGGTTCGGTTTAGCCCCTTGAACCGGGGCTGTCTATCGCAGGTCTGGGGCCTTGGGGAAACAATCTGTGGCATCACAGCCGACAGTCTGCGCGGCAAACCGCCGTCTTCCGCCGAAATTGGGGCTCGCGCAGAAATGAAGCCCAACCTCGGTTCTTGCCATTTTCCTTGGCGCTTTTTTCGCCTATCCTGTCGGCAAAACAAGAATGCACGAGGGGCAAATGAGCAGAGCTGTCCGTGCGTCGATCCTGTTGCTGTTTCTGGCTTCTTGCGGCAGCGGCAAGTTCTCGGCGCCCCGCGAGTTGGACGACGCCTGTGCGATCGTGCATCAGCGCCCCGAATATCTGCGTGCCTTCAAGGCGACTGAACGCAAATGGGGCGTGCCGGTCAACGTTCAGATGGCCGCGATCTGGCAGGAATCGAAATTCATCGGCAACGCGCGGACGCCGCACCGCTATGCGCTTGGGATCATTCCGATGGGCCGCCAGTCGTCGGCCTACGGGTATTCGCAGGCGCTGGATGGCACCTGGGAAGAGTATCTGGATGCCGAAGGCAGAAGCGGCGCGCGGCGGGACAAGATCGCGGATGCGTCGGATTTCATGGGCTGGTACATGGCCGAAACCACGGCGACCCTGGGCGTGCCGCTGTGGGACGCCGAAAATCAGTATCTGGCCTATCACGAGGGCCGCACCGGCTATGCCAACCAAAGCTACGAGGGCAAGCCCTGGCTGGTCGATGTCGCCGCCGCCGTGGGCACAAGATCGTCGATGTATGCCGGACAGTTGGAGGGGTGCCGCTAGCACGCGCAGGGGGCCGTCACCGACGGTCGTGGGCGGACGGGATGGGTCAGGTCCCGGGGGGCATTCAGAGGCGCGCGGCGTCCCGTGCCGACCCTGGCAAGTCCGACCTTGGGTCAAAGGCGAACCATGGCCCGCAGATGCCGTGCTTTGCCGGGATCGCAAGGAAGGCGCAAAATGCGCTGAAGGCGCCGTGCGGCGGTCCCGAGGCCGTTTCAAAGCGTCATGCCCATCCGGTCAGGCTATGGAACAGACAACCGGCGTCCGGAACGCCCCTGTGACAGGAAGTGCGGAACATGGCAGATCCTGCGGTGACACCAAAAGCGGGAAATGCCCTGAAAGGGGTGCTGTTTGTCGTTCTGGCAACCCTGTCCTTTGCCATGGCCGACGTGCTGACCAAATATCTGACGGCCGTCTATACCCTGGGTCTGGTCATCGCCATCCGGTATGCGGTCAATCTGGGCCTGCTGGCCGCCCTTCTTGGCCCAAGTCAGGGAGCGGGGCTGTGGCGCACCCGGCGCACCGCTTTGGTGATCCTGCGCGGGCTGTGCCTGTCGGCGGCCACCCTGACCATGGTGCTGGCGCTGCGGCGCTTGCCGGTCGCTGAAACCGTGGCGATCGTCTATCTTGCGCCCTTTGCGGTCATGCTGCTGTCGGGCCCCGTGCTGGGCGAGCGGGTTGCGCTGTGGAGCTGGCTTGGCGCGGTCTTAGGCTTTGCCGGCGTGCTGTTGATCCTTCGGCCGGGTGGCGGACTTGACCCTCTGGGCGTGGCCTTTGCCCTGATCAATGCGGGTTTCGGCACCGCCTACCACCTCTTGACCCGCGTTCTGACCCGGACCGAGACGATGACCGCCATGTTGTTTCACACCGCCCTTGTCGGCTGCGTGATCTACGGGATCTGGGCTTTCGCAGAAACCCCGGGCCCGCTGCCGGGCGTCAGGGACTTTGCCCTGATCGGGGTTCTGGGGGCTCTGGCGATGGGCGGGCATCTTTTGTTCACCGCAGCCTATGCCGAGGCTCCTGCGGGGCTTCTGGCACCGGTCAACTATCTGCATCTGGTCTGGGCGGCGATTCTGGGCGGTCTGGTGTTTCACCACTGGCCGGGGCCGCTGTCGGTTCTGGGCATGGCAATGGTCGCAGGCGCAGGGGCCTTCACCGCCTGGACCGCGCGCAAGCCCGCGCCTGCCCCGCAGTCCTTGGTTCGTTGACAGGAGTCACCGGCCCGCGTCGGCATTACTTTGTTTTGTGCCCGATTTGGCCGCAGCCATCGCCGAGGTCACTGAAGGAATTGTGGCACCGGTCAGGCCGCTGCGGGGTCGCAACGTGCGGGGAAAGTCAGGGAATATCCGAATCCGCCTGATCCGATCGGGTACCGTGTCATCGGAGGTTTTTCCCGCCCGAGGACGGCACTATGACCGCCTCGGCACCCTTTCAGAATCCGCGCTTCGTCTTTTCGACATCCAGCGAAAAGAACGATGGCTTGTAGCTGCCGCCCCGTTTCAACTCGCCCAGAATCACCGTGGTCTGCTGGCCCAGATCGTCGGTGATCACCCATTGGCGCAGGGCCACCGGGTCGGCGGTAAAGATCAGGTCGATGGTGCCATATTCCGGATGGGCGGGGTCCTGCGCGCGCACCTTGGTCGAAGATCCATCGGCGTCGTGGCCCACCACCATCCGCGCCTTGGCGAGGTTGATGTTGGCGGCGAGGATCAGGTTCAAGGGCGTGCGGTCCAGCGGGTATTGCTCGGGCGGTTCGTTCGATTTCGCGTCGAAAATCGCCACCGTCCCGGCCGAAGCCAGTACCAGGCTTTCATCGGGCGGCGCATATTCGAACCGCACCCGGCCGGGGCGCTGAATATAGATGTGGCCGGTGGCAACCGTGCCGTCGGCGTTGACCTGCGTAAAGTCGGTCTCGGCGGTGACCATCTGGTTCAGGTAGTTGCTGAGCGTGTTCAGGGGCAACTTTTCGGCCAAAGCCGGAAAGGCGAACAGGACAAGGGCAAGCGGGGCCAAAAGGGCGGTCACAGGTCTCATTCCGCCTATATAGCGGCCCCGGGGCCGCTTCGCACCCCCAGGCGCATCACATGGCGGAGAGATGCCGAACAGGGGCGTGACGCTTCGTCCCCAAGTCCCGCAGGTCCGGGGTTGGCCCATTGGCCTTTTGGCACCCGAAGCCTTTCGGGCGGGCCGCCGGTCCCGCTGCAGGGCGGCCCGGAAGATCGCGACAGGCCGCGCGGGCGCCGACAACCGGGCCCGCCATGCGCTTCGTGTCAAGCGCGGCCAAAACGCCATGGGTCAAACGGCCTACAGGGCCCGCCCCGCCAGCAACCTTGGCACTTCGCCGCTTAGCCCCGCCGCCGCCCGGATAAAGGAACGTCGGGCCCCCGGCCATGCCCCCACGATCCCAAGGCCCAGATCGCGCCCCGCCCGAAGAATTGGATTGTCGTTGGAAAACAGCGCGTTGACGCCGTCCATCCCCAGGGCCAGCGTCATCGCCTCGGGGCGTCGCCAGGTCTGATAGCGCAGCAGGACATCGGCGGCCCCGATGTCCTCGCCGCGCCGCGCGGCATTGACCAGCACCTGCGCCAGCGCCCCCACATCGCGCAGCCCCAGATTCAACCCCTGACCGGCGATGGGATGCACCCCATGCGCGGCATCGCCCACCAGCGCCAGCCGCGATGCGACGAACGGCTCGGCCAGGGTCAATGAAAGGGGATAGGTGAACCGGTCTCCGGCCAGCGTGATCGGCCCCAGAAAATCCCCGAACCGCGCCCGCAGCGCCTCAAGAAAATCGTCATCCTCCAAGGCGGCGATCAACGCGGCCGAAGCGTCAGGCTCGCTCCACACCACCGAGGAATGGTGCCCGCCCGCCAGGGGCAGGATCGCAAAGGGCCCGCCGGGGGTAAAGAACTGATGCGCGGTGCCGTCGTGGTCGCGGGCGTGGCGCACGGCGCAGACCAGCGCGGTCTGGCCATAGCTGTGCCCTTGCCGGGCGATCCCCGCGCGCTGCGCCACGCCCGAGGTGCGCCCGTCGCAGCCCACCAGCACCCGCCCCGAAACCTGCGCGCCACCGGCCAGCGTCACGCTCACGCCGCGGACGCTCACCTGTTGGGCCACCACGGTTTCCCCCGAAATCAGCCGGATGCGCGGGTTTTCGGCCATGGCCGCCAGAAACCCGGCGTACAGGTGACGATCCTCCAGCATGAATCCCATCGGGCCTTCTTCGATCTCGGCATGATCAAAGCGCAGCCAAAGGGGTGCTGCCCCCAGACCCACCCGCCCGTCGCTGGCCACGATCTGCCGCATCGGCTGCGCGCGGCTGCCCACCCGTGCCCAGACCCCGATGGCCGTCAACAGCCGCCGGGACGCGATCGACAGCGCATAGGCGCGCCCGTCAAACCCGACCTCGCCACGCGCCGGCGCCGGCCGCGCGTCAATCACTGTCACCGAAAGCCCCCCGCCCGCAAGGGCCAGCGCCAGGGCCGGGCCGTTCAGCCCGCCCCCCACGATCACGATATCGCTGTTGTGTTCCATGCCGCCAAATATGGCCCAAGCCGCGCGATTGTCCATGCGCCGCCGTGTCACCGGGGCAGGAGGCGCGAGGATCGAACACGATCTGTTTCTTTTGCCCGTTCAACCCACAGGACGAAAGGGAAATGCCCGACCGCCGTGGGGCAAGCAACCTCGGTTCCTGCGCGGTTCAAGGCTTGACCAATCCCACCGGGTTTCTGCGGGTGACGTTGCAAGATGCACAGCCTTGGGGGCGGCCGCTTCCGGGTGATTGCAAAGACATTCGCCCGTCGGGCAACCGGGCTTTGCCCGGCGCACTTCGCGCCGCATTCCGGGCAGACGAAAGGGACACAAATGGGTCAAGGCCCCCCCCGCTCTCTCCCGTCGAATTCCGCACGTCCTTTGACAAAAGCGGATTCCCCTTTTGGCGGACAGGCTCTAGCGTGGCGTGACCAAGGAGACCGCCATGACAAACTGGTCGACCATGACAGCCGCCGATCTGGGCCGAGCCATCGGCAAGGGCACCCTCAACGCGGTGGAACTGACCGAGTATTTTCTGGACCGGACCCAAAGCCACGATCTGGCCCCGCGCATCTTTGCCCGGGTCAGCGAAGCCCGTGCCCGGGGCGAGGCGATGGCGGCGGCGGGCCGCGCCAAGACCGGCCTGCGCCGGGGACCGCTGGACGGGGTGCCGGTGTCGTGGAAGGATCTGTTCGACAGCGCCGGTCTGGCAACCGAGGCCGGATCGGCCCTGCTGCGCGGGCGCACGCCGCTGGCCGATGCCGAGGTGCTGAAGGTCGCGACCCGCGAGGGGCTGGTCTGTCTTGGCAAGACCCACATGTCGGAACTGGCCTTTTCCGGTCTTGGCCTGAACCCGGTCACCGCCACGCCGCCCTGCGTCAATGATCCGGATGCGGTCGCCGGGGGGTCTTCGTCGGGGGCGGCGGCCTCGGTGGCCTTCGGCATGGCACCTGTGGCGGTGGGGTCGGATACCGGGGGATCGGTGCGCATCCCGGCGGCGTGGAACGACCTGGTCGGGCTGAAAACCACCTCGGGGCGGCTGTCGCTGAAAGGCGTGGTGCCGCTGTGCGAAAAGTTCGACACGGTGGGGTTTCTGGCGCGGTCGGTCGAAGACTGCGCGCTGATGCTGGCCGCCACCGAAGGCACCCGCCAGATGGACCTGACCCCGGCCCCTTTGACGGGCGCACGGCTGGCGGTGCTGGAAACCCTGGCGCTGGACGATCTGCGCCCGCAGCCCGCGCAGGGCTTTGACGATGCCCTTGCCCGCCTGGAACGCGCCGGGGCGCGCATTTCCCGCATCGCCTGCCCGCAGGTCGCCGAAGCCATGGCACTGGCGGGCACGCTGTTCACCGCCGAAGCCTATGGCATCTGGGCACCGCTGATCGAGGCTGAGCCCCACAAGATGTTTCCCCGCATTCTGGAGCGGTTTCGCACCGGCGGCACCGTTCTGGCGATGGACTATGTCGCAGCCTGGCGCAGGCTGACCGTGATCCGCGCCGAATGGGCGGCTCGAATGGCGGAATTCGACGCGGTTCTGGTGCCAACCTCGCCCATCCTGCCGCCCGATGCCAACCGGCTGATGACTGACCCCGCCTATTACGTCACCGAAAACCTGTTGTCCCTGCGCAACGCCCGCATCGGCAACCTGATGAACCTGGCCGTTCTGACCCTGCCCACCCGTCAGAAGTCTTGCGGAATTTCGATCATGGGGGCGGCGGGGCAGGAAGAGCGCCTGATCCGTCTGGGTCTTGGGGCGGAACGCGCGCTTGGGTGAACCCGCGCCGACAAATTTCTTTCGAAAGAAATTGCAAAAGTTTTCAAAAACTTTTGGGAGCTGCCCTGATGGAAACGGCGGGCCGGGCGGGCCGCTGCGCGAAAACCCATGCGAAAAAGCCACAACCTTCCCCCGCATCCCCGTCTAATCCTTACGTTTTTCTGGACCTGACCGGCACCTCTCGCTAAGACTTGGGGATAACGGGGCGCAATGACCCCGATGTTGAGGCAGCAATGGCGTTTCCAGAGCGGTTTTCGAACCTGCCGGATTATGCGTTTCCGCGATTGCGGAAGCTTCTGGACGCGCATGCCCCGGGCGGCGACCCCCTTGCCATGACCATCGGAGAGCCGCGTCACGGCGTGCCCGATTTCGTGGCCGAGGTGTTGACTGCCAACCTGTCGGGCTTTGGCTCTTATCCGTCGAACGAGGGCACGCCCGAGCTTCTGGCCGCGATTTCCGGCTGGCTGGGTCGGCGCTATGGCGTTGAGATGGCGGCAGATCGCCTGATGGTCCTGAACGGCACGCGCGAAGGGCTGTTCAATGCCTGCATCGCGCTGTGCCCGGAACGAAAGAACGGCCAGACGCCGGTGGTGCTGATGCCGAACCCGTTTTATCAGGTCTATGCCGTGGCCGCGCTGGCCGTGGGGGCCGAACCGGTCTATGTGCCCGCCACCGCTGCGACGGGCTTTCTGCCCGATTATGCCGGTCTGCCCGAAGCCACGCTGAACCGGGTCGCCGTGGCCTATATCTGCTCGCCCGCCAATCCGCAGGGGGCCGTGGCCAGCCATGGCTATCTGGCGACCCTGCTGGCCCTGGCGGAAAAGCACGATTTCGCGGTCTTGTCGGACGAATGCTATTCCGAGATCTGGGCGCAATCGCCGCCCCCCGGCATTTTGCAGGCGGCCGCCGAAACCGGCGCCGACCCCGAACGCGCCTTTGCCTTTCACTCGCTGTCCAAGCGGTCGAACCTGCCCGGCCTGCGGTCGGGCTTTGTAGCCGGCGGGACCAAGGGCATCGCGCAGATGCGCAAGTTGCGCGGCTTTGCCGGC
>JANMJC010000355.1:0-11467 GCA_031371185.1 Paracoccaceae bacterium
AAAGTGATGTACAAAGCGGCCCCGTCCCCCTTTACGTTGATCCAAATATCCCGGGGGTCAGGCCGGTGTTTTTCCTGAAAAACACCGGCCGCGGGGGCTGGCCCCCAATCGTGGGACTTGTGCAAAGACCTGCGCCCCCCCGGAACCGCATCCGGTCCGGGGGGCGCCGAGGGACGGTTGTCGCGGCTGTTCAGCCGAAAACCGTGGTCAGGGCCCGGTCGATGGCACCGGTGATCTGGTCGACATCGTCCGGCGTGCAGATCAGCGCGGGCGACAGGCACAGGGTGTTGTTCAGGCCGGGAAGCGAGCGGTTGGTCATGCCGATGATCACGCCCTGGGCGTTGCAATCTGCCACCACGGCGGCGACCTTCTTCTCGTCCATCGGTTCCTTGGTGACGCGGTCCGCCACCAGTTCGGCGCCGCAGAACAGCCCCTTGCCGCGCACGTCACCAATCACCTTGTGCTTGTCCATCAGCGCGTTCAGGTTGGCCACCACCCGGTCGCCCATCTTCAGCGTGTTTTCCAGCAGGCCCTCGTCCTCGATGATGCGCATGTTTTCCAGCGCGGCGGCGGGGCCAGAGGTGCAACCGCCAAAGGTCGAGATGTCGCGGAAATAGCTCATCGGATCGGCGGCATCGTCCTTGAACATGTCAAACACCGCTTCGGTGGTCACGGTGCAGGAAATCGCCGCATAACCCGAGGCCACGCCCTTGGCCATGGTCACGAAATCGGGCTGGATGCCGAAATGCTGATAGCCGAACCAGGTGCCGGTGCGCCCGACGCCGCAGACAACTTCATCAATCGCCAGCAAGATGTTGTATTTCTTGCAGATCTGCTGGACCTTCTCCCAATAGCCCGCTGGTGGCACGATCACGCCGCCGCCCGCCGTCACCGGTTCCAGGACCAGCGCGCCCACGGTATCGGGGCCCTCGCGCAGGATCACCTCTTCGATGGCCTGCGCCGCGCGCTCGCCATAGTTTTCCACATCCCATTGCTTGCGGTATTCCAGGCAATGCGGCACCATCACGAAGCCGTCGGGATAGGGCCCGTACATCGCCGCGCGTTCGGCCTGACCCGAGGTCGCAAGCGCCCCGATCGTCGTGCCGTGGTAATCGCGCTCGCGGTACAGGATCTTGTTCTTCTTGCCCTTGTAGTGGCGATGCGAAATCTGGCGCACCATCTTGTAGACCTTTTCGTTCGCCTCCGACCCCGAATTCGAATAGTAGACGCGGGCCATTCCCGGCATCTTCGAGATCAGCTTTTCGGCAAACAGCGCGCCGGGGATCGACCCGCCGACGCCCGCGAAATAGTTCAGCTTGATCAACTGGTCGCGCACCACATTGGCGATGCTTTCGCGGCCATAGCCGACATTGACCGTCCAGACAGCGCCCGACACGGCGTCGATGTATTCGCGGCCCTTGATGTCCCAGACCCGCAGGCCCTTTCCTTCGACGATCACGCGAGGATCGACGGTTTCGAACATCTTGTGCTGGATCAGATGGTGCCAGACGTGCTTTTTGTCGGCCGCCATGACGGCGCTCAGGTCATTTTGCAGGACCGAGGTATCCATGCGCTTGCTCCTTGTGTGGCGGGCGGCCCGTCGGGGCCCCGCAGATGCGCCGATCATCGGGGATCGCGGCCTTTGACCGTAGGACCAGACGGATTCTGCCGTTAGTGCCAGCCTGCCCCGGCCCCCCCGCGCAAAGGCCGTTTGACCTCGGCTGCGGATTGGTGAAAAAGGAAAGCGGGACGAGAAACAAGGACGCAACCATTGCACGCAGACCTGCCAAGCTGGATCGCCGTCGATTGGGGCACGTCCCATCTGCGGGCCTATGCCATGGGCCAGAACGGGGTTCTGGGCGAACGAAACTCGGACGACGGCATGGGTAAACTGACCCGCGACGCCTTTGAACCGGCCCTGCTGTCCCTGATCGCGGACTGGCTGACCCCGGGGGGGACCGATGTCATCGTCTGCGGCATGGCCGGCGCGCGGCAGGGCTGGATCGAGGCGGGCTATGCCCGGGTGCCCTGCCCGGCCATCGGCGGGTCGGCGATGACGCGCGCGCCAACCCGGGACCCGCGCCTGAGGGTGCAGATCGTGCCGGGCCTGTCGCAGGACAGACCCGCCGACGTGATGCGCGGCGAGGAAACCCAGATCGCCGGGGCGCTGGCGCTGAACCCCGGCTTTGACGGGGTGATCTGCCTGCCCGGCACGCATTCCAAATGGGCTCATGTCTCGGCGGGCGAGGTCGTCAGCTTTCAAACCTTCATGACCGGCGAGTTGTTCGCGCTGCTGTCGACGCAATCGGTGCTGCGCCATAGCCTGGCACCCGAAGGCTGGGACGCCGAGGCCTTTGACAGCGGCCTGTCGGACGCCCTGTCGCGCCCCGATCGTCTGGCTGCCCAGTTGTTCAGCCTGCGCGCCGAGGGGCTTTTGCACGGCCTTGACCCCGTGGCGGCGCGGTCGCGCCTGTCGGGCCTTCTGATCGGGGCGGAACTTGCCGCCGCCCGGCCCTATTGGCTGGGCCAGCCGGTGCTTGTCGTGGGCGCCGCCGCCCTGTCGGGCGCCTATGCCGGGGCCCTGAGCGCCCAGGGCGCCCAGCCCCGGCAACTGGACGACAAGGCCTGTACCCTGGCCGGATTGACCGCCGCCCGCCTGCTGTCAAGGAGCGACCGATGACCCTTCCCCTGATCGCCATTCTGCGCGGGTTGCCGCCCGCCGATGCCCTGCCGGTGGCGCAGGCCCTGATCGAGGCCGGCATCACCCAGATCGAGGTGCCGCTGAACTCGCCTGAACCGCTGGTGTCGATCGCCGCCATGGCGCGGGCCTTTGGCGCAAGGGCCGTGATCGGCGCGGGCACGGTTCTGACCGTGGCGCAGGTGCAGGAGGTGGCCGACGCCGGGGGCAGGCTGATCGTGTCGCCCAATGCCGATGGGGCGGTGATTGCCCGGACCAAAGCGCTTGGCCTGCAAAGCTGGCCCGGGGTGATGACGCCGACCGAATGCTTTGCCGCCCTTGCTGCCGGGGCGGACGGGTTGAAGTTCTTTCCCGGCAACCTGATCGGTCCTGACGGGTTGAAAGCCATCCGCGCCGTGCTGCCCCGGGGCACGCGGTGTTTTGCCGTGGGGGGGGCGGGCCCTGCGAACTTTGCCCAATGGATTGCGGCGGGGGCAGATGGGTTTGGCATCGGCACCGCGCTGTACACGCCCGGCCTGACCGCGGCCGAAGTGGGCGCGCGCGCCCGGACCATCGTTGCCGCCTACCGCGAGGCCTGCCCATGATCTTTGATGACCGCCCTTGCGAACTGGGCGAAGGCGCCCTTTGGCACCCCTTGCGCAAGCAATTGTTCTGGTTCGACATTCTGGGCAAGTCCCTGTTGTCGCAAGACCGCGACGGCGCGCATCTGTGGCGCTTTCCCGAACTGGTTTCGGCTGCGGGCTGGGTCAGTGCCGAGATCCTGCTGATCGCGGGTGAACGTGATCTTTTCCTGTTCGATCTGGACAGCGAAGAGATCGAACCGTTGGTCGAACTCGAGGCTGACAAGCCGGCGAACCGGTCGAACGATGGCCGCGCCGACCGTCAGGGCGGGTTCTGGATCGGGACCATGTCGAAGACCGCGCAACAGGGCGAAGGCGCGATCTACCGCTTTCACAAGGGCGAATTGCGGCGGCTGTTCGCGGGCATCACGATTCCGAACTCGATCTGTTTTACCGCCGATGGCCGCACCGCGCAGTTTTCCGACACGCTGGCGCACAGGGTCTGGCGGGTGGCGCTGGACACGGAAGGCTGGCCAAAGGGCGACCCGGTTCTGTGGGCCGATCACAGCGCCACCGGCCTTCTGGCCGATGGGTCGGTCTTTGACGCGGGCGGTCTGATGTGGCAGGCTCAATGGGGCGAGGGCCGGGTTGCGGCCTATCAGATGGACGGCACGCTGGTGCAGACCGTGCCGGTCTGCGGCCCGCATTCGTCCTGCCCGGCCTTTGGCGGCGAGGGGCTGACGACGCTGTTTTGCACCACGGCGCTGGAGCATATGAGCCCGGCAGACCGCGCCGCCCACCCGGGCGCGGGCAAGGTGTTCTATCTGCCCGGGGCCGGCAAGGGCCTGCCCGAACCGCAGGTGATCCTGTAAGGTCGGGCACCGTGAATGTCGGTTGACAAGAGTTCGTACGCATGTACAGCTCTTGCCAACCACCCCGACCGGAGGATCCATGGACTTTGTGCACTTCCTGTCGAGCCACATGCTGGACCCGGCGACCGGGGGCAAGAAGCTGTACCGCGAAGTGGTTGAACAGGCGGTCCATGCCGAGGCCTGCGGCTATCTTGGCGTCGGCATTCCCGAACACCATCTGGTCAATGTCCTGCTGATCCCGTCACCGTTGCAGATGGCGGTCAAGATTGCGGCGCATACGGCCCGTGTGAAACTGATCACCTCGATCTGCCAGTTGCCGATCCGTGACATGCGGGTATTTGCGGGCGAAGTCATTCAGGCGCAGGCCCTGTGCGACGGACGTCTGATGCTGGGGGTGGGCAAGGGGGCCTTTGGCTTCGAGACCGGCCGCATGGGCATCGCCATCGAAGACACCAAGGCGCATTTCGACGAAGCCCTTGCGGTTCTCGAAGCGCTCTTGACCCGCGAAGAGGTGTCCTGGGCGGGCGCGCATTACCGCTTCGACGCCCTGACGATCATGCCGCGCCCCGAAGATCCGATCCCCCTGATGCTGGGCGTCATGGCGCCGCCCGCGATCGAAGCGGCGGCGCGCCGGGGTTATCATGTGCAGACCACGCCGCTTGGGGCGGCGCAGGGCGTGCTTGAGGGGCAGGTCGCGGCCTTTCATCGCGGCCGCGCGCAGAACCCCGCCGCCCAAAACCGCCTGTCGCTGCAACGCGGGGTCTATCTGGTCCGCTCGAAGGCCGAACGTCAGCGCATGGTGGAGCAGGCCCATCAGTACTATAAGTCCTTCGACAACGTCTTTGGCGGCCCCGGCATCGTTGACAAGGGCATCATCCGCCCCCTGCCCCGCGCCCAGAGCGTCGAAGATCTGGGCGCGAACATCGTGATCTGCGAGCGTGACGAAATGATTGACCGGCTGGCCCGTTATGCGCACCTTGGCATCGACGAGGTGATCGTCACGTCGAACTTTGGCCAGCCGCAGGCCGAAACGCTGGAGATGATGACGCGCTTTTCCGCCGACGTGATGCCCCACCTGATCGCCCTGAAACGCCAGGCCGCCTGACCCCAAACCCGAGGAAGCCATGCCCATCATCCGCATCGAAATGTTCGAAGGCCGCACGCCCGAGCAGAAACGCGCCTGCGCCGAAGCCGTCACCAAAGCCTGGTGCGACACCTGTGGCGGCACGCCTCAGATGGTGACCCTGGTATTCACCGATGTCGCCAAACAGGATTGGGCCACCGCCGGGCGGCTGGCGTCCGACCCGAAACCGGGCTGATCCATGGCCGCCCGCTCGGCCTATTCGGTCGCCGGCGACGGCCCGGCCCTGTTCATGATCCACGGCATCGGCGCGCGCCGCGCCACCTTTGACGGCATGGTGGCGGGCCTGAAGGATCGGTTCACCTGCATCACCTACGATCTGCGCGGCCATGGGTTGACGCCCTGGGATGGCCAGACCTTCGGGCTGGACGATCTGGTTGATGATCTGGAAGCCCTGCGCGACCGTCTGGGCATCGCGTCGGCCCATGTCGCCGGGCATTCCCTGGGCGGCATGATCGGGCCGCGCTACGCCTTGCGCTATCCGGCGCGGGTGAAATCCCTGGGGCTATGGTCGACGGCGGCGTTTCGCACCGAAGCCGACAGTGCCGCCCTGCGCGGCGTGGTGGCGGCGATGCGGACCCAAGGCATTGGCCCGGTGCTGGATACCCTGACCGCGCGCTGGTTCACCGAGCGCTTTGCCGCCGCCCGCCCCGAGGTGATCAACGGGCGCAAGGCGCAGGTCATGGACACCGACCCTGCGGTGTTTCTGAACGTCTTCGACATCTATGCCGAAACCGAAATGGCCCCCTGGCTGCATCAGGTCACCGCCCCCGCGCAGATCCTCACCGGGCAGAACGACGGCGGCTGCAATCCGCGCCTGAACGCTGTGATCCATGCCGCCCTGCCCGGCTCGACCCTGACGATCCTGCCCGATCTGAAACATGCGATCTTCATCGAGGCCACTGACAGGGTGCTGCCCCCGGTCCGCGCCTTTCTGACGAGCCAGCCCGCATGACCCGCCCCGCTGGCTGGGAAGATGCGGGCACCACCGATTTCGGGGACAGCGCGGCGCTGTCAGATTGGCTTTTGTCATTGATCCTGCAAGGGAAAAAGACCGCGACCTGTTCCGCCCTGCGCGATTTTCACCATGATGGCACCCCCCTGACCCGGGTCGGCCAGCGCGATGTTGTGCTGGATTTCGTTGGTCGTGCGGCGGCCGGGATCGAATACACCGACGTTGCCTTGCTTCGTTTCCGCGAGGTGCCCGAAGCCTTTGCCCTGGCCGAAGGCGAGGGCAGCTTTCAGGACTGGCACCACGGTCATCGCGCCTTTTTCACCCGAAACGGCGGCTGGTCGCCCGAATTGCTGCTGGTCTGCGAGCGGTTTCGTCTGATCGAACAGTTTGACCCCGCCCCCGCGCCTTCTGCCTGAATTTTGCGCTTGCACAATTTCCGGGCGGCTTGTCAGATGAGGGTGGATATAACGGCAGGAACAAACATGCCGACACGGGGAGACGACGGGGCCACGGCCCCGATAGCCATCGCGGTGCGCGACCTGCGCAAAAGTTTCGGCACCCATGAGGTGTTGAAAGGCGTGTCGCTGACCGCGCGCGAGGGCGATGTCGTGGCGATCATCGGCGGCTCGGGTTCGGGCAAGTCGACCATGCTGCGCTGCATCAACTTTCTGGAAACCCCCTCGGCGGGGTCGATCGAAATCGGCGGCGAAGCGGTGCGGATGCGGCCCGACGGCAGCCCTTCGGACCGGCGCCAGATCGAAAGGCTGCGCCAGTCGCTTGGGATGGTGTTTCAGGGCTTCAACCTGTGGACCCACAAGACGGTGCTGGAAAACCTGATCGAGGTGCCGGTGCATGTCCTGAAAACCCCGCGCGCCGAAGCCACGCAGCGGGCCCGCAAACTGCTGGCCCGGGTCGGTCTGGCCGAAAAGGAAGCCGCGTTTCCGGCCTTCATGTCGGGCGGCCAGCAGCAGCGCGCCGCCATCGCGCGCGCCCTGTGCATGGAACCGCGCGCCATGCTGTTCGACGAGCCGACCTCGGCGCTTGACCCCGAACTGGTGGGCGAGGTGCTGCAGGTGATCCGCGCCCTGGCCGAAGAGGGCCGCACCATGATCCTGGTGACGCATGAGATGAAATTCGCCCGCGAGGTCGCCAGCCACGTCATCTATCTGCACAACGGCGTCATCGAGGAAGAGGGTCCGCCGGACCAGCTTTACGGCGACCCCAAGTCCGAGCGCCTGAAACAATTCCTGAAATCCGTAAGTTAGCGGGCAACTTGTTCAGATGTACAAACGCCCGCCGAAAGCGGCCCCCAAACCAACCTGTGAGGATACCATGAAAACTTTCGCTCTTGCCGCCATCGCGGCTTTGACCCTTGGAACCGCCGCTTTGGCCGACCCGGTCAAGATCGGCGTCGCCTCCGAAGCCTATCCGCCCTTCACCTCGCCGGACGCCTCGGGCAACTGGGTGGGCTGGGAGGTTGACTTCATCAACGCGGTTTGCGCCGCCGAAGCCATGGACTGCGTGATCACCCCGGTCGCCTGGGACGGCATCATCCCCTCGCTGACCTCGGGGCAGATCGACGTCATCATGTCGTCGATGTCGATCACCGAAGAGCGGATGAAGACCATCGACTTTTCCGACAAGTACTACAACACCCCGGCCCTGATCGTGGCGGCCAAGGGCACCGTCGCTTCGGCGGATGCCGCTGGTCTGGCGGGCAAGATCATCGGGGTTCAGGCCTCGACCACGCATGAGGCCTATGTGAACGCCCATTTCGCGGCCGATGCCGCCGAAGTGAAGGTCTATCTGACCCAGGACGAGGCCAATCAGGATCTGGCCGCCGGCCGCATTGACGCCATTCAGGCCGACAGCATCGCGATGGACGCATTCCTTGGCTCCGAAGCCGGCAAGGCCTGCTGCGAAGCCGTGGGCGCGGTGGCACCCGATCCGGCCATTCTGGGCATGGGCGTCGGCGCGGGCATCCGCAAGGGTGACACCGAACTATTGGCCAAGATCAACGCGGGCATCGCCAAGGTCATCGCCGACGGCACCTATGACACGATCACCAAGGCCTATTTCGCCTCGTCGATCTACGGCGGCTAAGCGATGTTCGCGCTCGAGGCGCTTGGCGCCTCAACGCTGGATCTTCTGGCCTTTTCGCCCCCCGGTTGGGGGGCGACACTGCTGCGCGGGTTGTGGAACTCGGTGCAGATTGCGACGGGTGCCTATGCGCTTGGCGCCCTGATCGGCATCGCGGGGGCCTATGGCAAGCTGTATGGCAGCCCGGTCACCAAAGACCTGCTGGCGGTCTATACCACCGTGGTGCGGGCCGTTCCCGAACTGGTCCTGATCCTGATCCTGTATTTCGCCGTGGCCGATGCGGTCAATCAGGTGATCCTGGCCCTGGGCGGAAGCCGGATTGAAATCAACGGCGTTGCGGCGGGAATTGCCGTTCTGGGCGTCGTGCAGGGCGCCTATGCGACCGAGGTGCTGCGCGGCGCCATCCTTGCCGTACCCGCCGGCCAGATCGAGGCGGCCCGCGCCATGGGCATGTCTCCGATCCTGTTGGCGCGCCGCATCACCATGCCCCTGATGCTGTCCTTCGCCATTCCGGGCCTTGCCAACCTGTGGCTGGTGGCCACCAAGGACACGGCCCTTCTGGCCGTGGTGGGCTTTGCCGAACTGACGCAGGCCACGCGACAGGCGGCGTCGACGACCAAGGCGTTCTTCACCTTCTACGCCGCCGCCGGGGTTTTGTACCTGATCCTGTCGATCGCATCGACGATCCTGTTTTCGCGCATCGAGAAATGGGCGCGGCGCGGACAACGGCGGATGGGGGGCTGAGATGCTGAAAGAGCTGATGATCCCCCGGCGTCTGGTCATGCTGGCCATCGCGGCCTTTCTGATCGGCCTGTGCATCGCCTATGGCCGATGGGACTGGCTGGCGGTTCCCAAATATCAAAAGATGATGCTGACCGGGATCTGGAACACGGTGACGCTGCTGGTCCTGACCATGATCATCGGCATGGCGCTGGCGATCCCCCTGGGTCTGGCGCAGGCGGTGGGGCCCTGGTATCTGGCGCGGCCCGCGCAGGCCTTTTGCGGGCTGATCCGGGGCACGCCGCTGTTGTTGCAGTTGTTCCTTCTGTACTACGGCATCGGCAGCCTGTTTCCCGGCATTCCGGGTATCCGCGACAGTATCTTCTGGCCGATCCTGCGCGATGCCTGGTATTTCGGCGTGTTTGGCCTGTCGCTCTCGGTCGCAGGCTATGAGGGCGAGGTGATGCGCGGGGCGTTCAAGGGCGTGCCCCATGGCCAGCTTGAAGCCGCGACCGCGATGGGGATGCCGCCCGTCACCCTGTTCCGGCGCATCTGGTTGCCGCAGGCGCTGCACCGCGTGTTGCCGACCCTTGGCGGCGAGACTGTATTGCAGATGAAGTGTACGCCGCTGGTGGCGATGATCACCGTGATGGACATCTACGCGGTGTCCAGCCGGGTCCGGGCCGAGACCCTGATCGTCTATGAACCCCTGTTGATGCTGGCCGTGGTTTACCTTGCCATCACCGGGGTGATCGTGACCCTGTTCCGCTGGTTCGAACGCCGGGTCCCGACGCGGACGGCCTGAAGGCCCCTAGGACAGCTCCAGCGAGGCCAGTTTCTGGCACAGTTCCAGCCCGCGATCCACCGAGGCGCGGTCTTTCCTGCGCATCCAGTCCAGCCACAGACCATCCAATGTGGCCATCAGCACGTCGCAAACCGCCGCCACCCGATCCCGGCGGGAATAGTGGCTCATCTCGGTCAGCAAGCCCTCCAGCCGGACGCGGTAGGCCAGATACAACTCGCGTTCGGTGCGGGCGATCTCGGGATGGGCAAGGGCCGCCGACCACAGGTCGATGCGCATCCTCAGATAGGCGGGGTTCAGGATCTCGTCGGTAAACCCGGCCTTCAGCAGCACCGAAAGTCGGTCGCGCGCCGAGCCTTGCCCCCGGTCCAGCCGGGCCTCGGTGTCTTGCAACAGCCGGGCAGCCAGCCGGTAGGCCTCGCTCATCACCTCGTCCATGTTGGTGAAATGATACGAGATGTGGCCAAGGCTCATCCCCGCCTCGGCCGCGATCTTGCGCGCGGTCAGCGCGGCATAGCCGTCGCGCTGCAACACCGTCAGGGCGGCGCGCAAGATCGCCTCGCGCCGCGCGCCCGGAGGCATCGGGCCGTTGCCGCTGCCGGGGTCAATGCTCTTCGGCACGGGCGGCCTCGGCTTCGCGGGCAGCTTCCAGAAGGGCGGCCCGGCGGCGGCGGGTTTCATAGATGATGGCAAAGCCGATGGTGAACAGGATCATCAGGAACGCAAGTGCGTTGATCGTGGGCGTCACCCCGGTGCGCACCTTGGAGAACACATAGACCGTCAGCGTGTCGGCCCCGCCGCGCGTGAACAGCGTGACGTTGAAGTTTTCGATCGACTGAAAGAACGAAATCGCGGCCCCGGCCCCCAAAGCGGGGTAGAGATGCGGCAACAGGATGCGCCGCATCACCTGTGAATGACTGGCCCCCAGATCAAGTGCGGCCTCTTCCAGCCCCTGATCGAAGCTTTGCAGACGGGCGAGGACCAGCAGCATCACGAAAGAGGCGATGTAGCTGACCTGTCCCAGAACCGACAGATGCAGCCCCGAGCCCACCGAAAACTGGTTCCAGAACAACAGGGTGGAAATGCCGATCACCACGCCGGGCACCAGAATGGGCGCCACCATCAGCCCGTACAATATGCCGCGCAGCCGCCCGCCGATCGAGTTGATCAGGATCGCCCCCGCCGCCCCGACCGGAACGGCGATGACCACCACGGCGATCGCCACCAGAATGGTGTTGCGAAACGCCGTCCAGATGCGGTTGTCGTTGTAAAGGGCGATGAACCATTGGTCGGTCAGCCCCTTCCACGGAATGATCGTGGGCAGTTTGCTGGCATTGAAGGCTGCCCCCGACATGACGGCAAGGGGCACGAGCAGGTAGATCAGAAAGGCCGTCATGTAGATATGGCCGATGATCTTGCGGTTGAATTGCATCTTCGGGCCCCCCTATTTCGCGATGTCGGACAGTTTGACGCGGAACACCCGCATCGCAACCGACACCATCAGCGTGCAGAACAGCAGCAGCATGAACGCAAAGGCCGCCCCGGCATTCCAGTCCTGACCCTCCAGCATGATGCCCTGAATGGTCTGGGTGAACCAGTTGCCCGTCGTCGAATTGATG
>JANMJC010000381.1:0-4007 GCA_031371185.1 Paracoccaceae bacterium
GCTTTGACGTCGTGCCGATGCCTGCAAGCTTTGGCGACAACGTCACCACCCTGCGCCTGATCGTGCCCTTCAAGGGGCGGCTGTTCACCAGCCCGACCGGGTCGGCCGGCGGCAACGTGAACGCCACCGGCGACTGCACGATCTTTTGCACCGATGATCCTTTGGGCGGCGACTGGGAAATCACCAACGTGCCCTATTTCGGCGATACCACCAATCTGGGGGTGTTCGAGATGATCGGCGTCGGTGACTGGTTGTATGCCGGCACCGGCAACGGCAAGGGGTTCCAGATCTGGCGCACCCGGGCCGAGGGCAAGCCGCCGTTCCAGTGGGACCTTGTGATCCGCGAGGGCGCCTATCGCGGCGCGCTCAATCAGGGGGTGGCGTCGTTCTGCGTTCTGGACGGGGTGCTTTACGCCGGATCAGGCATTCAGCACGGCGGCATCGACCGCGCCAACAAGATCGGTCCAGCGGGCCCCGAGATGATCCGCATCTACGAAAACGGCCAGTGGGATCTGGTCTGTGGGCGCGAGCGTGACACCCCGGACGGCATGAAGGTGCCGATCTCGGGCATGCTGCCGGGCTTCAACTCGATGTTCTCGGGCTATTTCTGGCGCATGGAAAACCACGATGGCTGGCTTTACGTCGGCACCTTCGACTGGACGGTGATGCTGCGCTATTCCGAAAGCACCTATTGGCCGATCCCGTTTCAGAAGATGCTGGCGCGCTACGGGATGGATGAGATGATCAAGCTGAACGGCGGCGCGGACATCTATCGCAGCCGGGACGGCGAGAACTGGTTGCCGGTCACTACCCAGGGCCTTGGCAACCCGTTCAACTATGGGGTGCGCACGCTGCAGTCCACGCCCTACGGGCTGGCGGTGGGGTTCGTGAACCCCTTCGGGCCCAAGGTCGGCAAGGACGGGGTCAACGGCGAGGGCCCCGAGGGCTTTGGCTATGTCGACAACCCGGACGGCGGCATGGAGGTCTGGCTGGGATCGCCGGGGGCGCAGGCCCGATGACAGGGCCGGGCATTCCCGCAACCGGGGCCGCAAAAGCCCGCAAGGCCCGATGACGCCGCCCCTGTTCATCCTGACCTGCATGCGGTCCTATTCCTCGCTGATCTCCACGATGCTGGGCCAGCATTGCGCGATGTATTGCCTGCCCGAGGTCAACCTGTTCATCGCCGACACCCTGGGATCAGGCGTCGATCTTCTGACGCTGGTGCGCAAACGCACGCTGGACGGGCTATACCGGGCGGTCGCGGAACTGGAGTTCGGCGGGCAAAGCGAGGCGCTGGTTCTTCGCGCGGTGGATTGGGTGGAACAGCGGCGCGACTGGACCCCGGTGCAGTTGATGGCGCATTTTGACACCAGGGTTTCGCCGCGCTGCCTGATCGAAAAAAGCCCCTCGAACGTGCTGAACCCTGACCGGCTGGCGCAGACGCTGGCCTTGTTCCCACAGGCTCGGTTCCTGCATCTGTACCGCCATCCGGTGGCCACCACCGCGTCGATCGCCAAGATCACGCAAAGTGCCCGGGGCGGGCGCGGGCGGCAAACCAAGGACCCCGAGGCGGCCTGGATCGCGTCCAACCGGGCCATCATCGAATTGTCGGCAAAGATCCCGCCGCACCAGTTCATGGCGCTGCGCGGCGAGGATCTTCTGCGCGACCCCGACCCCTATCTGCGCCAGATCTGCGACTGGCTGGGGCTTGAAACCACGGCGCAGGATCTGGACGCGATGAAGCACCCCGAAGCCTCTCCTTTCGCCCATGTCGGCCCGGCTTCGGCCCCCTTTGGCGCCGATCCGGGGTTTCTGAAGCATCCCGAATATGTCCGGCGCGACATCACGCTGCCCAAGCTGGATTCGGTTCTGGACTGGGCAGAGCCGGGGCGTCGCCTGTCACCCGAGGCCGTGCATCTGTCCTATCAACTGGGATATTTCTGATGGGCCCGTCGCGACTTCCCTTTTGCGCCCCGCGCGCTCTACCTTGCGGGCAGGCGCCTGCGGCCAGTGGAGAATACCGATGAGCGACCTGATTTCCTGGACCGACCAGATTTTCCCGTTGGGTCAAGGCTTTGCCGGGGTGACGCATTCGGTTGACCTGAAGACCGGGGTTCAGGCCGCGCAGATCTTCCGCATGACCGGAACCGGGCAGATGCTGTCGGTGCAGGCCATCGACCGGCTTCCGCCCGGCCTTCTGGAACGGCTTTCGCGCTTTGAGGTGCCCCGGGTCGCCAGCTTTTCCGCCTTGGCGCTGGCGGCGATCTGCGACCCCGAGGTTCGCGAAAGTTTCCCCCGTCTGGCTGAAGAGGTGCCGCAGGTGGTGGAAACCGGGCTGGCGGGCCTTGCGGTGGCCGAGGGTCAGCTGTGGGTTCTGGACGGCGATGTTCTGCAGACCGGGGGCAGCGATCAGCAGCTTTTGCACCTGTCGCTGATCGACGAGGGGGCGGAGTGGTCGCTGGTGCCGATGGCGGGGCTGGGGCTGACGACGGTGCGCGCGATCACGGCTCTCGCCACGCTGGCGCCTTGGGTCTTTCTGGCGGTCAGCGATCCAGTTGCGGGCTTCGAGGTTTATCGCTGCGATCTGGGCGATGTTTCGGGCGGATTCGAGCGGGTGATCGAAGGCGGCGCGCAGCGCTTTGCGCTGAACGGGGCGGTCAGCGCAGTGGCGGCAACGCCTGGGGGGCTGTTGCTGGGCACCGCGCCCCTGGCCCATGGTGCCAATCCGGTCGGCAACTGGGGCCCCGAATTGCTGATGCTGGACGGCGACGGCAAATGGGACCTGATCATCGGCCAACCGCGCTTTTCGCCGGATGGCCTGCGGATTCCGGCCTCGGGGCTGGGGCCGGGGCTGGGGCAGGGTCAGAATGCCGCAATCAAGGCGATTGCCCATGCGCAGATCGACGGCCGCGCGGTCACCTGCGTCGTGGTGCAGGAGTTTTCGGGCAAACCGGCGAAGATGCGGGCGACTGCCGCCTATGATCCGCGCGATTACGCAGGGCCCATCGTTATCCATCTCTCGCAGGACATGGACAGATGGACCCGCATCGCGGCGCAACTGCCCGAGAAATGCGGATCGGTTTCTGCCGTGGCCCTGGCAAGGGGCGGCCTGCTGATCGGACACGAAGCCTTTGGCGCGGACGGAGTTTCGACCAGCTTCGTGGCAACCTGAACGCGGGCAGGGACGGCCCGACAAGGCAGCGCCCCCCCGGGCTCCGGCAAGCGTGGCGATTGCATGCCCAAGGCCCGGGTGTTAGCGTTTGAACCGGATTGCAGAGTGAACCTGATGGCATTGACCAGCGAACGTGACGGCGCAGACGACGGGACAGGGCCATTGGCCGAGCAGGACGGCGCGCGCGACCGGCTTGCGGCGCTGAAAGCGCGGCGCCAGTCGCTTGGCCAGACCGCCCCCGAAATGGACTTTGGCGCCAGCGCCGGCAGCCGGGCCTCCGGTCTGTTCAAACCGTCCGGGTCGTCGCTGTTCGGTCCGCCTGCCGCCCCGGGGCCCGCACCCGCCGGGCCGCTGAACACCGACCGGATGAAGGCGATCCGGGCCAAACTCTTGCCCAAGATCTACATGCTGCTGACCCAGACCCCGGTGGATCATCGCGGAATGGTGGGTGAAACCGACTACAGCCACGCAGGCTTTGCCAAATTCATCGACCTGTTGGGCGGGCAGTCCCAGCATCCGACCGATCCCAGGATTGCCAAGATTGCCGGAGGGTTGCTCAAATTCCTGAAGGCGGCCCCGGGAGAGGTTGCCACCGCCCAGGGGGTTTCGGTGGCCAAGCTGATCATGCTGGCCCAGAAGGGCGAGACGCTGAAAGGTCCGAACGCGGGCAAGGTCAAACCGCTGACGGCAAAAAGCCCGCCTGCGCGCGGGCTGTTCGGGGTGGGGGCGGCCCAGAGCGGTGGCTTTGCGGCCGCGCGGGGGGCAGGTCCGGCGCGGCGGGGGGGGGCGTTCGGGCAAAACCAGGGGGGCGGCGCGGGGGCCATGGCGGTTTCCC
>JANMJC010000567.1:0-10856 GCA_031371185.1 Paracoccaceae bacterium
GGCCGGCGGGCCCTCGGGTCGTGCCCTTGCCCCGCCCCATGGGGTTGCGGGGGGGGGGGCCTGCGGCAAGGGCGAAACCGGTGCCGCGCCCCCCACCGACGTCGCGCAGGAAGCGCTTCCCGCCGTCAGGTGATGCTTTCCAGCCGTTCCTTGCTCATGTCGCCCGGCACGATCGTGATCGGGATCGGAAGACTGCCCGCGCTTTTGGTCAGTTGCGTCACCAATGGCCCCGGGCCCGACCGGTCGGTACCGGCCCCCAGCACCAGCACCCCAACCTCCGGGTCCTCGCGCACCTGGGTCAGGATTTCGGCCACCGGATCGCCTTCGCGGATGATCAACTCGGGGTTCACGCCCAGCTTGTCGCGCATCCACTTGGCGAAAACCTCGAAATGGGCTTCGATCCGCTCGCGCGCTTCGGCCCGCATCAGATCCTTGACCCCCATCCAGTGCTGGTATTCTTCCGGCGGCACGATCGACAGGATCTGCACCCCGCCCCCGGTATGAGAGGCCCGCATCGCGGCGAACCGCATCGCGTTCAGGCATTCCCGGGTGTCGTCCAGAACGACCAGAAACTTGCGCATGATTGGCTACTCCCCAAGGGCCCGATCATCGCGCATTCGCGAGGGGCAACGCAAGGGCAGGCGGTGGTCAGCCTGCAGAATGGGCAAAGTCCCAGTACAGCCGCCGGGCCCGGTCGGTCATCGCGTGGCTGTCAAGGGTCCGGTCCTCAAAGCGGTTGACCCGGGTCACCTTGTTGAAATTGCCCGACAGAAAGATTTCGTCCGCTTCCGCCGCTTCGTCAAAGGTGATGACCTTTTCCACCACTTCGACCCCGTCGGCGCGCAGGTTGGCGATGTGGCGGGCCCGCGTGATCCCCGCCAGAAAGGTGCCGTTGGGGATCGGGGTGAAGACCACGCCATCCTTGACAAAGAACACATTCGCCGTGGCGGATTCGGCCACATTGCCCATCGCATCGGCGGCAAGGGCGTTGTGAAACCCCTTGGCGCGGGCCTCGACCAGCATGCGGCCGTTGTTGGGGTACAGGCAGCCGGCCTTGGCATCGACGCAGGCGTTGTCCAGAGTCGGGCGGCGAAAGCGGGTGCGGGTCAGGCCGATCTTCACCCCGGGGTCGGACATCGGAACCTGTTCCAGGCACAGGGCAAAGCCGGTCTTGTCGGCGGAAGGGGACAGGCCGTTCTCATGGTCATCAATCCCCCAGTACATCGGGCGGATATAGACGGCCGTGCCCGCCCCATAAGCCTTCAACCCGTCGCGGGCGAGGTCGAGGATCGCATCGTCGGCCAGGGTCGGGGTCAGCCCCAGGGCGCGGGCCGAGCGGTTGACGCGCGCCATGTGGGGGGCAAGGTCGGGGGCCACGCCCTCGAACATCCGCGCGCCGTCGAACACGGTCGAGCCGAGCCAGGATCCATGGTCGGCGGCCCTCATGACGGCGATGTTGCCGTCGTGCCATTTGCCGTCAAAGAAGGTGCGGATATTGCTGCCCGATGCCATGAGACTGTTCTTTCCTTGCGCCAGAGGCCACCCTAGGACGAACGCCCTGCCGGGGGAAGTGGCCAGCGCGGCGCCCCGATGGGCCCGGTTCCCGATACCCCGGCTTTTGCCGCAGACCTGCCACGCGGTCGGCCTGACCGGCCCCGACGTGGGAACTGCGCCGGGCAGGCGGCAAAAAGAATACCCCCGAACCTGAAAAGGTCCGGGGGTTTGGCCCAAATATCGCGGGCCGACAGCGGGGACAGACGCGGCCGCGGGGGACCACGCCTGGCACTTTGCCAAGCCATTGAAACGATTCCGTGACAAAAGGGACGCTACCTTGCCGCGCGGGCCAGCCTTCGAAGAACCAGACCTTGCGCCCAATGGCCGACCACCCCGGCACAGGCCAGAAGCAGTCCGCTGAACCATCCCGCCAGGGCCCAGGCCATGGTGGAGACTTTCCAGGTCGCGCCCAACAGCCGCGCTTTGCCCAGCACCTCGGCGCGGCCAACCAGTTTGGGTCCCAATGCCTGTGCCGCAAGTGCCAGGCGATGGGCATCAGCGGCATCGTCAACCATGGGCAGCAGGTGCAGCGCCACGGTGGAATCGGTCGCGACGCGCAGGCGGTCAAGATCGGTCAGGGTGGCCGCAAGCGGGGCAAAGGCCTGGGTGTGCACCGCGGCGGCCAGATCCTCGACCGAGCGCACGGCGGAAAGCCGCGCCCAGTCCACCCCCAGACGCAGGGCATCGGTCGCCATGTTCACCAGCCTTGGCGACAGACGGCCCATCTTCCACGCCGTCTTGGCCAGACCTGCCCCGGCCTTGACCACGCCCGAAGAGCCCGCAGAGGCCAGCATTGCCGCACTGGCCCCCAGACCGACAACCGAAAGGGCCAGATCGATTTCGTCAATCTCGGACCCCGATGCATAGGCAGATCCGGCGCGCGCAAGACCGAAAAGGTCGCCAAGCGGCGTAAGGGCGACGGGAATCTGACAGGCCAGGACCTGATCAAGACTGCACAGCCCCGCGTCATAGGCACAGGACGCGCAAGCGACGGCCTGGGCAAGAAGGCCGAAATCGTCGGCGCGGGCAGAGGTCAGGCGGTCGGAAAGGTCGGCAGGCAGGTCAATCGCCCGTTCGATGGCCAGATCGGTCAGGGCATCCAGCGCGATCCAGTTGCGCGGCTGCTCGGCCAAGCGTGTTTCCAGCAAGGCGCTCAGGCTGGCGGGCGTGGCGATTTGTGCCAGCATGGTGTCTGTGGCGGCGCTGATTTCGACAAGGCTCGCGGTCCGGATCGCCCGCAAGGCAGGGTCGCTGGCCAGCCGCGCAACGCTGACGGCGAACCCTGCAAGCGACAGGATCAGCAGGGCCAACAAGGTCAGACAGGCAAGGCGGCGCATGACGGCGTGTTAGATCACGCCGTTGCCGACGGGGAAAGGTCCCGGAACGGCGAAAGGTCCCAGAAAGGTGCGGCAGGATTGGCCAGTTTGTCAGGCTGTCTCTTTGGCCAGCCCGGCGCCGTTCCACCTAGGGCAGATCGGCGTTGCGGGCTTGACGGGGCAACCCGAAGGATCGCGCGGCGCAAAGGGCAAAGGCGCATTGCCGCCCCGGGTGCGCAGCGCGGTCAAGGCCGGGGTCGGTGCGCGCGTTGACGCGGGGCAGGTCCCTTGGCACCCGCAAGGCCCCGCCCCGTCGGAGCCCGCCTAGCGGCGGCGCGAGCGGATCATGCCGGTGACCTCGTAGACCTGATCCACGATCGGCCTTGCAATCGCCTCGGCCCTCTCGGCCCCTTCGCCCAAGATGCGGTCGATCTCGGCAGGGTCCTTCATCAGGCGGTTCATCTCGGAGGTGATCGGACCCAGTTTCGCCACCGCCAGATCGGCCAGCGCCGGTTTGAAGCTGCCGAACTGCGCCCCGGCGAAATCGGTCACGACCTGCTGCACCGAATGACCGGCAAGGGCTGCATAGATGTTGACCAGATTGCGGGCCTCGGGGCGGTCTTTCAACCCGTCAGGGCTGTCAGGCAAAGGCTCTGCATCGGTTTTCGCCTTGCGGATCTTGGCGGCAATCATGTCGGCATCGTCGGTCAGGTTGATGCGCGATTGGTCCGAGGGGTCGGATTTCGACATCTTCTTGCTGCCATCGCGCAAGGACATGACCCGCGTTGCGGCCCCCTCGATCAGCGGCTCGACCACCGGAAAGAGGGGCACACCGTAGTCGTTGTTGAACTTGATCGCGATGTCGCGGGTCAGTTCCAGATGCTGTTTCTGATCCTCGCCCACTGGAACCATGGTGGCGTGATAGGCCAGAATGTCGGCGGCCATCAGCGCAGGGTAAGCGAACAGGCCAAGCGAGACGTTTTCGCTGTTCTTGCCCGCCTTGTCCTTGAACTGGGTCATGCGGCTCATCCAGCCCATGCGCGCCACACAGTTGAAGATCCACGCCAATTCGACATGGGCGGAAACCTGCGACTGGTTGAACAGGATCGAGCGCGCCGGGTCGATCCCGGCCGCGATGAAGCCCGCAGCCCCCTCACGCGTGGCGTGGCGCAGCTTGGCGGGGTCCTGCCAGGTGGTGATCGCGTGCATGTCGACAAGACAATAGATCGTCTCGATCCCCTCGTCCTGCTTTTCCACAAAGCGCTTCAGCGCGCCCAGGTAGTTGCCCAGGGTCAACCCGCCCGAAGGCTGGATGCCCGAAAAGATGCGCGGGGCGAAGGCGGCGTTGGCGGGGGTCTGCACCGTTTGGACCGGTTCGGACATTGGGATGCTCCATCTGGATATCTGCGGCTTTGTCGCTTAACTCTGACGGGGGCAGGCGTCAATGAAGAGGGCTTTGGTGGACGAACAGGATAATAGGGGCACCGTCGCTCCCCTGAACCCGGTGCCGATGGTGATCTGGGCGCTGGCGGTGCCGATGGTCGCGGTGGAATTCTGGCTGAGCGCGACGGAACTCTTCGGCATTTCGGGAACCGAGGGCCTGCGGCAGGCCATGTGGCAGCGGCTGGCGTTTTTCCCGCAAGCGATGCGCGAGATGTGGGCCGAGGGCTATGTTCCCCCGCGCGAATGGCTGCGGATGGTCAGTTATCCGCTGATCCACGGCGGGTTTACGCATCTGCTGTTCGTGGTGGTGATCCTTCTGGCGCTTGGCAAGTTCGTCGGCGAAACCTTTCGCTGGCCCGCAGTTCTGGCGGTGGTGGTGGTGGCATCGGTTGCAGGGGCGGTGGCGTCAACCCTGGTGCCTTTCGTCAAGGCCGGGGTCTATGGCGGCTATGCGCCGGTTTACGGGTTGATCGGGGCCTTTACCTTTGTGCTGTGGGTGGGGGCCAAGGTGACCGGCACCAATCAGATCCGGGCGTTTTCGATGATCGGGTTTCTGCTGGGGGTGCAGGTGGTCTTCGGGGTGGCCTTTGGCGGCGGCACCGATTGGGTGGCCGATCTGGCGGGTTTCGTCGCGGGTTTCGCGCTGTCCTTCGCGGTCAATCCGGCCGGGTGGCAAAAGCTGGTCGGCGCCCTGCGCGGGCGGTAGCGGCGGCGAAGAATTTTCGCCGAAAATTCTTCTACCCCCGGCGCCGAAGCCTGCGAAATTCGGTCATCGTGAAGGCGCCGATCAACGCGCCGGTGCCGAAATAGGTCAAGGTCCCCAAGGTGATCAGGCCACCAAGTGCGGCAAAGCGCCAGCCTTGCAGGGCCAGCGCATCCTCCAACCCCCAGGCGCCCAGCCACAGGACCGCCCCCATGACGACCGAGGCCAGGATGATCCGGGGCAGGCGGCGTTTCAGGCGGTCATCAAGCCGGGCCTCGTCACCCATGGCCCGGCTGCCGCGCCACAATTGCCAGACCATGACCCAGCCGGCGACGGTGGTGGCAAGGGCAGCGGCGGCATAGCCCATGACGGGCATCAGCCCAAAGGCGAAGGCGGCGTTCAGCGCCATGGACCACAGGGCAAAGCGGAAGGGGCTGCGGCTGTCTTCGCGGGCGTAAAACAAGGGTTGCAGGACCTTGTGCAGCACGAAGGCCGGCAGGCCCGCGCCATAGATCGCAAGGACCATGGCGGTGGCCAGCGTGTCCTCGCGTCCGAAGGCGCCGCGCTGATACAGGACCTGCACCAGCGGCAAAGCAATCACCATCAGCGCCACGGCGGCGGGCACGGTCAGCGCCAGCGCCACCTCGGAGCCACGGTTGAAGCTTTCGCGGCCGCCCACGGCATCGCCCGCGCGCAGGCGCCGGGACAGGTCGGGCAGCAGGACCGTGCCGATGGCGATACCCACGACTCCAAGGGGCAGTTGGTACAGCCGGTCGGCATAGACCAGCCAGGACACCGCGCCCTCGGTATAGGACGCCACTTGCCGCCCGACAAGCAGGTTGATCTGCACCACTCCCCCCGCCAGAACGGCAGGACCCGCGATCAGGGCCAGATGTTTCAGATCGGGGGTCAGGCGCGGAAGGCGCGGCGAAAAGCGAAACCCAAGGCGGTGGGCCGCGACCCAGGTGAAGACCAGTTGCGCGATGCCGGTGACCGGGGTCGTCCAGGCGAGCGTCATCCCCATGTCCCAGCCCTGACGGACCGCCACAAGCATGGCGGCGATGAAGATCAGGTTCAACAGAACCGGCACGAAGCCCGCTTCGGTGAAATGGCCATGGGCGTTCAAGACCCCCGACAGCAGCGCGACCAGCGAGATGAACAGGATGTAGCAGAAGGTGATCTGCCCGAAGGTCACCGCCATGGCAAAGCGCGCATCCGCCGCAAAGCCCGATGCCATGGCCCAGACCAGCCAGGGCATCGCAAGCGTTCCCAGCACCGAGAACACGATCAGCACGGCCGCCAACCCGTTGAAGGCATCGCGGGCAAAGCCTCCCGCATCCTCGCCGCCTTCGAGTTTTTTGGCGAACATCGGCACGAAGGCCATGTTGAAGGCGCCCTCGGCAAAGAAGCGGCGGAACATGTTGGGCAGGGAAAAGGCGACGTTGAAGGCGTCGGCCACCGGCCCGGCCCCCAGATAGGCCGCCATCAACACATCGCGCACGAACCCGGCGCCGCGCGACAAAAGCGTCCAGCCGCCGACGGTGACGATGGAGCGCAGAAGGGAAATCGGTTTCACGGGGTCACTTTCATGCGAAAGACGGGCAAGCGAAGGTTCGGCAAGTGGATGGTGGGCGCGGGCGAAGGGCCCTCAAGGGGTGGGGACAGGGTGAGGGTTGCCTAGGGATATTTGGACCACATTGAAGGCGCAAGGGACCGTCACACCGACGGGGGGGGGCTGGCGGACCAGCGGAGAAGGGCGTGGGGCCGGGTCAAGGAGGTTGGACAGCGCAAGTTGGGGGGCTTGGGGGCCAGGGCATGGCGCGGTTCGGATCGGCCGAGTGTCGGGTCAGGCCAAAGGGACACCGCGCCGCGCCACATCTTCAGCCCTGCGCCGAAGCACGCTCGGCGCCTTCGACGATGGCCTGCCGCAGCTTGCGTTCAAGGGCCTCTTGCCGCGATCTGGCGTGCAGTTTCAGGCCGAACATGTCCTTGACATAGAAGGTGTCCACAACCTGCGCCCCATAGGTCGCGATCACCGCCGAGGCGATCTGCATGTTGTTGATGGCCAGCGTGCGGGTCAGGTCGAACAACAGGCCGGGGCGGTCGCGGGTATCAACCTCGATGATGGTGTAGATTTCCGAGCCTTCGTTGTCGATGGTGATATGGGTGGGAAAGCGGAACTCGCGCTCGCGTTTCTTGACCTTGTCGCGGCCGGCAAGGGCCTGACGGGCCACCACCTCGCCTTTCAGGGTCTTGTCGATCATCTGGGTCAGACGCGGCAGACGGTCGATGTCATAGGGCTTGCCCTCGACGTCCTGAATCCAGAACACCGGCGTGGCATAGCCGTCCTTCGAGGTATAGGTCTTGGCATCGACCACATTGGCGCCGACCAGCGCCAGCGCCCCGGCCAGACGCGAAAAGATGCCGGGGTGGTCGGCCAGCGCAAAGCAGGCGCGGGTGGCGTCTCGGGCGGGTTCGGGGTGCAGGTCGATGCGGATCACGTCGTTGGGCAGGTCGCGCAGCAGACGGGCAAAGACCTCTTGGGTGTCGGTGGTCAGGCCCTGCCAATAGGGGGCATAGTGGCGGGCCAGTTCGTGTTTGACCTCGGCCTCGGTCCAGGGCGTCAGGCGGGCGGCCAGGGCCGTCTTGGCCTCGTCCTCGCGCTTTTCACGGGTGACGGATTCAAGGCCGCCCTCCAGCGCCTCGGTGGTCAGGCCGTGCAACTGGCGCAACAGCATGGCCTTCCAGTTGTTCCAGGTGTTGGGGCCAACGCCGCGGATGTCGCAGACGGTCAGCACCGTCAAAAGGTCCAGCCGTTTGCGCGTGGTGACAAGGCGCGCGAAATCGCGCGCGGTGCGCGGATCGCCGATGTCGCGTTTCTGCGCCATGTCGGACATCAACAGGTGATAGCGCACCAGCCATTCGACGGTTTCGCTTTCCTCTTCGGTCAGCCCCAGACGGGGGGCGACCTTGCGGGCGATCTGCGCCCCCAGGATCGAGTGATCTTCCGACCGGCCCTTGCCGATGTCGTGCAGCAACAGGGCCACATACATCACGCGGCGGTTGATCCCCTCGTTCAGGATTGCCGAGGACAGCGGCAGGTCTTCGACCAACTCGCCCCGCTCCAGTTGCGCCAGCACCGAAATGGTCTGGATGATGTGTTCATCGACCGTGTAGGAGTGGTAGACATTGAACTGCATCATCGCGACGATCGGTTCGAATTCGGGGATGAAGGCGGACAGAACCCCCAGTTCGTTCATGCGGCGCAGGGCGCGCACCGGATTGCCGTGGCTCAGCATCAGGTCCAGAAAGATGCGCCGCGCTTCGGGGTCGTCGCGCATGCCGTCGTCGATCAGATGCAGATTGGCCGCGATCAGACGCATGATGTTGGGATGCAGCAGATAGCCAGACCGCAGCGCCTCGTCGAAGACGCGCAACAGGTTCAGCTTGTCGGACAGGAATCTGGCCGGGTTCTCCACGTCGATGCGGCCCTGAACCAGCTTGTAGCCTGCCTTGACCTTGCTGCGGCGGAACAGCCCGGCCAGCAGGGGTTCGGGTTTGGCGTGGCGGGCTTCAAGTTCGGTCAGGAAGATGCGGGTCAATTCGCCGACGCGGGTGGCGTGGCGAAAGTAGTCTTGCATGAAGTGTTCGACCGCGCGCCTGCCATGCCCGTCGCCGTACCCCATGCGGGCGGCCACCTCGACCTGCATGTCAAAGGTCAACTGATCCACGGCGCGCCCGGCGATGTAATGCAGATGGCAGCGCACCTCCCTACAAGAAGTTCTCGGCCCGGGTGAAGGTGTCTTATTCGTCTGCATTGAACAGGCCCGCACCGACAAGACCCGAGGGATCCTGAACGCGGTGCAGGTATTTGCCGATCCAGTACAGGGTTTGCAGGTCGCGCAGGCCGCCCTTGCCTTCCTTGACGTTGGGTTCCAGCACATAGCGCTGGCCGCCCTGACGCCGGTGGCGTTCGGCCCGCTCGGCCAGTTTGGCCCCGATGAACTCGCGCCCCGTCGATTTGAACAGATCGCTCCACATGAGCGCGTCCAGTTCGCGTTGCAGAGCGGCATCACCGGTCAGAAAACGGTGCTCCAGCAGGGCGGTGCGGATGGTGATGTCTTCGCGGGCCAGCGTCAGGCACTCTTTCAGGCTGCGGGTCGAATGGCCGACCTTCAGCTTGAGATCCCAAAGAAGGTACAACAGGGTCTCGACCAGAGGTTCGGCCGCAGGCGTGATCTTGCGGGCGGTCAGGAACAGCAGGTCGACATCGGAATGGGGGGCCATTTCGGCGCGGCCGTAGCCACCGACAGCCAGAAGGGCCAAAGGCTCTTGCAGTTGCGCGGCGGCCTGCGGTTCAAGGGCGCTGCAGGTCATGTCCCAGGCCAGTGTGACCAGGTGATCGGTCAGATCGGCCTGAGAGTGAACCAGGGCCTCGGCCTGCGCCGGGGCATCGCGAAAGGCGGCGGCAAGGCGGCGGTTGGCGTCTTGCTTGACCTCCATCAAACACGCGCTGGCCAGCGCCCGACGGGTCTTGGCATCGGAAACACCGGCCACCTGTGCGGAAAACGCGGCCCGCAACGCCTTGGGGTCGCAGAGGGTTTCCTTGGGCAAAAGCACCCTGCGCGGCGGCGGGCCGGCCCCTCCGTCGGCCGTGCGAAGGCCGGACCGGCCCGTGTCGGTCACATCAGAACCCGGCCCCGCCAAAGGCGCGCGGCGCGGGGCTGACGATGGTCAGTTGCGAATTGACGATCTGGGCCACGGCCAGCCCGCGCTCGTTCGTGCCATCGGGCAGGAACCGGAAGATGCCGTTGACCCCGACATAGCCCGCCCCTTGGGTCAGGGCCGCCACCGAAAGGCCGCCGTCACCGCCGCGCTTCATCAAGGCGCCAATGGCCGCGATCCCGTCATAGGCTAGTCCCGCGATGGGATGCGGGCCTTCGCCGTAGGCGGTGGTGTAGCGGCTTTGGAATTGCTGGAACAAGCCGGGGTCGGGCATGGCGAACCAGCCGCCCTGCACGCCCGGCAGCGCCAGGGTTGCCTGCGGGATATCCCACCGGGTCAGGCCGATGTATTGTGTCGTGGCCGGGGGAACGCCCGCCTCGGACAAAAGCTGGCTGATCAGGGGCAGGGCCCCCGCGCTGTCGGCGGTCAGGAACACCGCCTGCGCGCCCGAGGATCTGGCCGATGCCGCCAGCCCGGGCACCGCCGAGACGATGCCGTTCTGCGAGAACTCATAGCTGCCGCTGGCCACGACCGTGCCGCCCGCAACCGCCACGCCGCGTTCGATCGCGGCGCGGCCCAGATCCCCGGCGGGGTTCTGGTCCTGAATGATCATGATGCGGCTTTTGCCCTGCCCGACCGAAAAGCTGGCCAGACGCTTGGCGGTGTTCAGAAAGGTCGGGCCAAGGATGAAGACATTGTTGCCCGCGATGTCGGGGTTGTTGGAGAATGCCAGAACATTGACCCCCGACCCGGCAACCGCGACCCCGGCGGCATTGGCCTCTTGCGCAAAGACCGGGCCAAGGATGATCTGCGCCCCTTCCGAGACGGCCTGCGTCGCCATGGCGGCCGCCTGCGCCGGTTGGCCCGCCGTGTTGTAGACCTTCAGGACGATCTTCGAGCCGCCCAGATCGGCCATCGCCAGACGCGCGGCGTTTTCCAGGCTCTTGGCCAGCAACTCGTCGCTGGCCTGACCGGACCCGCCGGGCACCAGCAGGGCCACGGTAACCGTATCCCCGATCGAAGGCCCCTTGGACGCCGGCGCCCCCGACCCCCCGACACAGGCGGCAAGCACGAGGGCGGCAAGGGCAAGGCCGGCTGCGCTCAGCGACTTGCGG
>JANMJC010000569.1:0-6360 GCA_031371185.1 Paracoccaceae bacterium
CGTGTTGCCAAACTGGCGGGCGGCGTTGCGGTGATCAAGGTCGGCGGCATGACCGAAAACGAAGTGAAAGAGCGAAAGGACCGCGTTGACGACGCGCTGAACGCAACCCGCGCTGCCGTGCAAGAAGGCATCGTGGTTGGCGGCGGCGTGGCGCTGATGCAGGCGGCCCATGCGCTGGACGGCCTTGTCGGGGTCAACTCTGACCAGAACGCCGGCATCGCGATCGTTCGTCGCGCGCTGGAAGCACCGCTGCGCCAGATCGCCCAGAACGCGGGCGTTGACGGGGCCGTGGTTGCGGGCAAGATCCGCGAATCCAAGGACAAGACCTTTGGCTTCAACGCGCAGACCGAAGAATATGGCGACATGTTCAAGTTCGGCGTCATCGACCCGGCCAAGGTTGTTCGGATCGCTCTGGAAGACGCGGCTTCGGTCGCCTCGCTTCTGATCACGACCGAAGCCATGATCGCGGATCGTCCGGCCGACAAGGCATCGGGTGGCGGCGGCGGCGGCATGGGCGGAATGGGCGGCATGGACGGGATGATGTAATCATCCAAGGGTGATTTTATCACCCTGCCTTCCGGCAGACTGCGAAAGGGCGTCCCATGGGGCGCCCTTTTTCATGACCGCGAACCCTGCACCGGCAAACCCGCTGCCCCGTGATCACAAGGGCGCCCCCTCAGGTTCGCGCCACGCCCGTCAACCGTGACAAAGCCGCTTGTCGCCATGCCCGTCCCGTGACAGTCGTGCCGCCGAGCCGGGTGCCAACCCCGGGCTTTGGCCAGATCAGGCTTCCGGTCGCCCCGGGCTTGGGCGGGGGCCCGGCTCCGCCATGTCGCAAGCGGCTTTCGCGTCAGCGGAATCTGGGATGGTCAAGGCGATGGCGTCTCGGATCGGGCACGGGAGAGGCTGGACCCTGCCACGCCGTTTGACACCCGTCGCCACGACTGGCAACAAGGCAACGACCCCGCGCTTGCGGTGCGATCTGCCAGAGGTAAGCCATGCCAGCCGGCCCCGATTTCATGCGCCCCGCCCGCGCGACCGATCACGATGCCATCGACGCCCTGCTGCGCGCCGCTTTCCCCGGCCCCGAGGAAGCCGCTTTGGTGCGGGCTTTGCGCGGCTCGGGCGAGATGACGCTGGAGATGGTCATGGATTGGCCCGACGGGCTGGTCGGTTATCTGGCCCTGTCGCGGATGGTGGCCCCTGCGGGCTGGCTGGCGTTGGCCCCGGTTGCGGTGGCGCCGCAGTGGCAGGGCAAGAGGTTGGGCAGCCGGATGGTCGCCAGCGTGGTGCGTCTGATGACGATAAGGCAGGCGACCATGGTCGTGTTGGGCAAACCGTCTTTCTATGCCCGCGCGGGGTTTTCGCAGGAACGCGCCGCGCGGCTTGCAACGCCCTATCCGCCTGACCACACCCTGATCGCCCGCCCCGGCATGGGCAGCCCGGCCGAAACGCTGGTCTATCCGGCGGCCTTCGACGGGGTCTGAGGCGCTGCCGTGCCACGCGCCGAACCCGGCCCCTGATGCCCTTGGTTCCGGCACGACTGGAACCTTGCGCGGTGGCCTTGGCGCCTACAGATCCTTGCCCAAGCGAAACAGCCTGCGGCCGGTGTCCGCATCCACGCGGCTGACACCGGTGGGTTCGAACCCCTGCCGCTGCCAGAACGCCTGCCCCCGAGGGTTGACCTCCAGCACCCCCAGATACAGCCGCGCCGCACCCGCGTTTCGGGCCAAACTTTCGACCTGGGCCAGCAAAAGCCGCCCCGCGCCCTGACCGCGCCAGGCGGGGTCAAGGATCATCAGCCCCAGATAGGCATCCGGGGCTTGGGGAAAGCCAAAGGACAACTCGGCCACGCCGATCAGAACAGCGCCCGAAAACACCCCCAGATGCTGCGACCGGCTGATGTCGCTTCCGGGCGGGCAATCGGCAAAGAAGCCTTCCGCCTTGCGTCGGTCCGGCGCATACCCCTCGGCCAGCAGCCAGTAATCCGCCGCACGGGTGAACAGGTCTTCGACCGCACCCAGGTCTTGCAGCGGGTCAAGGGACCGGATCAGCGGGGCAGGGTGCAGGGCCGTCGCTTGCGAAGGGCTCATCGAACCAGAACCTCCAGCGGGTCATAGTGGCAGCCCAGACCCCAGGCCGCCCGTGCCAGACTGTCCGGTTTGAACCGGATGCGGCGTAAATCCAGATCGTCGCGCGAAAACAACCGCCGCTCGGTCACAACCCCCTCGGGGTCGGACCAGCCCGCTGACAGGTTGCCCGCCGTGATGGTGCAGCGAAAGAACACATCGACCTGATGAAAGCCGGTCCTCGGATCGTGAAACTCGTTGACCAGGGCGGGCTCGCCCACGGTCACGGTCAGCCCGGTTTCCTCCATCACCTCGCGGCACAGGTTCTGCGGCAGCGAGGCCCCCGATTCCGCCCCGCCGCCCGGGGCGCACCACAGATCGGAAATGCCGCCGGGATAGGCGTTGACCATCAGGAGCCGGTCCTCGATCAGGATCAGCGCGCGGGCGGCAAGGCGGGGCGAGCGTTTGGCCATGCGGGCAGGCTGATGCGCCCGCCCGGTTTGGTCAAGTGGTCATGCAGGCAGCGCCTGCGGTTGCCTGCGCGACGCGATCAGAAGATAGGCCGAAGCCCCCAGGATCATCGCCACCCCAAGCCAGATGTTGCCCTCTGGCCAGTACTGGAACAACAGCCCGTAGATCACGATGTTCGAGATCAACTTCAGATCGTCGAAGGGCTGCACAAAGGTGGCATCCGCCGCCTCGTAGGACCATGTCAGCAGATACTGCGCCGCCATCATGATCACGCCGCCCGCCAGCAGATAGACCCAGATCTGCCCCGTCGGAATCTGGAACCCCGCCTGCAAGGACAGCCCGGCATTGATCGGTGTCAGCAAGAGCAAGAGCCACAGGGTGATTGTAGGCGCGCTTTCGGTTCGGGTCAGATACTTGGTCATCAGCGACGCCGTGCCCCACAGAAGGGCCGCCGCGACTGGCAGCAGTTTTGCAGCGGTAAAGGCCCCGACCCAAAGTTCCGACACCACCATCGCGCCGGCAAAGCCGACGGCGGCCGCGATCCAGCGTTCGCGCGTGACGGTTTCGCCCAGAAACATCTTGGCGCCGATCAGCACGAAGATCGGCGCGGTCATCACCAGGGCGATGACCTGCCAGATCGGCGTGCCTTGCGCGATGCTCATCACGAAGGCCTGAACCCCCAGGGCCGAAACGACGACTCGCGTCACATGCAGCCAGGGATGATTGGTCTTCAACCCGGAAATGCCGTGCCGCAGCACGAAGGGCAGGGAAAACACCAGCGCGATGGCATATTGCCAGAAGGTGTCGGCCTGCGCCGAAAACTGCAACTGCGCGGTGATGACAAAGGTGATCGCATTTGCAGTCGCAAAGCAGATCCCCGCAAGCACCATGAAAAGGGCGCCCTTGAGATTGTTGGTCTGATTCATGTCTGTCTCCTTCCAGGACCGATCAAGAATCAGGGGGAAGGACCGGCCAGGCCACACGCACGCCGGGCACATGGCCCTTCGTACGTCTGGCAAGCGCCAAACCATTCTCTTTCATCCGGACTATACCGTCGGCCCCGGAGTTACACCGGATCTGCTGACCCAAGCGTTTCGTCAGAAACGCGTGGCGCTCGCGGGCTATACCGCCGGTGGGGAATTGCGCCCCGCCCTGAGAACGCCGGGAAAAGCCCCGGCAGGACGGTATTACCTTGTCTGCGGCCTCGGGACAAGCCATGCCATGGGTTTCCCTGTGGGCATCCTTGCACCCCACCTGTGCGCAGGGTTAGTGAAGCGATGAAACATGTCCTGCTGTTGGTCCGTGGTCTGGTCTGGTGTCTTGCGGTGGTTCCGCAGACGGCGCTGGCCGATTGCGTGGTGCTGCTGCATGGGCTGGCCCGGGGCGAGGCTTCGCTGATGGCGATGCAGGCGGCGCTTTCGGGTCACGGTTTCGAGGTGATCAACGAAGGCTACCCCTCGACCTCGGCCCCGATCGAGGAACTGGCGGCAGGGGTGGGCCAGCGTGTGGCCCGGTGCAGTGCGGGGCAAAAGGTGCATTTCGTGACCCATTCGATGGGCGGAATTCTGGTGCGCTATTGGCTGAAAGACCACAAGCCCGAGATCATGGGCCGCGTGGTCATGCTGGGGCCGCCGAACCGGGGGTCGGAACTGGTTGACGCCTTCGGCACCATCGGCGCCTTTGAATGGCTGAACGGGCCCGCCGGACTTGAACTGGGCACCGGCGACGGGTCCTTGCCCCTGGCCCTGCCATTGCCCGATTTCGAACTGGGGGTCATCGCCGGCAATCGCAGCCTGAACCCGATCACCTCCGGCGTGATCCCGGGACCGGATGACGGCAAGGTATCGGTCACCTCGACCGAAGTGGCGGGAATGAAAGACCACTTGACCCTGCCCGTCACCCACACCTTCATGATGATGAATCCCGTGGTGATCGCGCAGACCCTGCGGTTTCTGGATCACGGCGCGTTTGATCCGACGTTGACATTCGGCGCGGCGGTGGAAGAGATCCTTTCGCCCGCCGTCACCCCTTGAGGAGAGTTGCAGATGGCAAAACCCAGTCTTTACGGCAGCGTGGCCAAGCGGATCTCGCGCGTTTGCGGGCGTCCGGGAACCTTTGTTCTGGCATTGGGCGTGATCGGGGCCTGGGTGGTGACCGGGCCGATCTTCGGATTCTCCGACACCTGGCAACTGGTGATCAACACCGGCACCACCATCGTCACCTTTTTGATGGTGTTCCTGATCCAGAACACCCAGAACCGGGACACCGAAGCCATCCAGATCAAGCTGGACGAGTTGATCCGCGCCACCGCAGGCGCCCACAACGCCCTGATGGACCTTGAGGAACTGGAGGAAAGTCACCTGACCCAATTCCACCAGCGCTATTCCGCCCTTGCCGAAGCTGCGCGTCAAAGGCTGGTCCTGGGGGAAGTGGACACCGACACGCCGAACCTTTGAGGGGCCAAGGCCCCTGCCTCGTCCGCCGAAAGCAAGCCGCAGGGTCGCGGCAAAAGCGGTGCGGACCGACGCGCTTTCCGCCCCGTCTGGTCGCCCATGGCCGAGGTGCTGGATGTATGCGGACCTTTCAACACCCGCCGGGGTCTTGCGCAGGCGCCTTCGCTAGAAAGCCCCCGGCTTGATCCGGTTGACATGGCCCATCTTGCGCCCCGGACGCGCCTCGGGCTTGCCGTACAGATGCACGGCGGCATGGGCTTCGCGCAGCAGGTCCGGGAGCCGGTTGATATCGTCGCCGATCAGGTTTTCCATGACCACATCAGAATGCCGGGCCCCGTCGCCCAAGGGAAGCCCCGTGATGGCCCGGATATGCTGCTCGAACTGGTCTACCGCGCAGCCGTTCTGCGTCCAATGCCCCGAATTGTGCACACGCGGCGCGATTTCGTTCACGATCAACCCCTTGGGCGTCACGAACAACTCGACCCCCAGCACGCCGACATAGTCCAGCGCGGTCAGGATGCGCGCGGCGATCAGCACCGCATCGGTGCGCAGGCCGGGCGACAGGCGGGCGGGCAGGGTGGTGGTATGCAGGATGCCGCCACGATGCACATTCTCGCCGGGGTCATAGCAGGCAACCGACCCGTCCAGCCCCCGGGCCGCGATCACCGAGACCTCGTGCGTAAAGTCGATGAAGCCTTCCAGCACACAATCGGCCTTGCCCATGGACTGCATCGCCGCATCCGCATCGCGGGCGTCGTGCAACCGCACCTGCCCTTTGCCGTCATATCCCAGCCGCGTGGTTTTCAGGATCGCAGGGGTTCCGATACTGGCCAGAGCCGAGCGCAGGTCATCAAGACCGCAGACAGCGGCATAGGGGGCCGTTGTCAGTCCCAGACCCCTCAAAAAGTCCTTTTCCTGAACGCGGTCCTGCGACACCGCCAGCGCGCGGCGGTTGGGGCGGATCGGACGCGCAGCCTCCAGCAGGTCCAGCGCGGCCGTGGGCACGTTTTCGAACTCGTAGGTGATGACATCGACCGAGGCGGCAAAGGCGGCAAGGGCTGCGGCATCGTCATAGCTGGCCGTCGTGCAGGCATGGGCCACATCGGCGGCTGGCGGATGGGCGCCGGGATCATAGACATGGCAGCGATAGCCCAGACGGCTGGCGGCGACCGACAGCATCCGGCCCAACTGGCCGCCGCCCAGAATTCCGATGACGGCGCCCGGCGGCAGGGCGTCAGTCATCTTTCGGCTGGTCCGGGATCGAGGCGGTCAGGGCCGCGCGCCACTGGTCCAGCCGCAGGGCAAGGGCCGGGTCGTGCAGGGCCAGAATGCCCGCCGCCAGCAGCCCGGCATTCGCCGCCCCTGCG
>JANMJC010000580.1:0-2275 GCA_031371185.1 Paracoccaceae bacterium
GGTGTGACCCGCGCCGTCCTGCAAAACGTCGCCCGTCCGAACGGCATCGTCATGGTGTCGCCCTCGGCCACCTCGCCCGCGCTGACCGCCGACGAGGATGACGGCCTGTTCTTCCGCACCGCGCCGTCTGACGCGCGCGAAGGCGAAGTCATGGGCGACATTCTGGTGGAAAAGGGCGTGAAGTCGATCGCGCTGACCTATTCCAACAGCGACTACGGCAAGGGTCTGGCCGAATCCATCGCGGCGGCCTTCACCGCAAAGGGCGGCACGATCACCATCAACGCCGCCCATGACGACGGCAAGGCCGACTACTCGGCAGAAGTCGCGGCATTGGCCGCAGCCGGCGGCGACCTTCTGGTTGTGGCGGGCTATCTGGACCAGGGCGGCAAGGGCATCATCCAGGCCTCGCTCGATTCGGGTGCCTTCTCGACCTTCGGTCTGCCGGGCGGCATGGTGGGCGACAGCCTGCCCCTCGCGATCGGTCCCGCGCTCGACGGCTCTTACGGCCAGGTCGCGGCTTCCGACAGCCCGGGTGCGGCGGTTCTGCTGGAAATGGGCAAGACCAACGCCACCGTCTTCGACGCCTCCTCGCCCTATACCAACGAAAGCTATGACGCAGCGGCGCTGATCATGCTGGCGATGGCGGCTTCGGGATCGACCGACGGCAAGGTGTTCAAGGACAAGATCCTTGAGATCGCCAACGGTCCGGCCGATGGTTCGGGTGTGGCGATCATGCCGGGCGAGTTGGGCAAGGCGCTGGAGCTGATCGCGGCCGGCACTGCCATCAACTACGAAGGCGCGTCGGGTGTGAACCTGATCGGGCCGGGCGAATCAGCGGGCCGCTACAAGCAGTTCGAAATCAAGGGCGGCAAGTACGAGACCGTGACCTTCCGTTGATCCTTTGATCTGATGACATCCAGCGGCCCGGGGGTTCCTGCCCTCGGGCCGCTGCCACAACGGTCAGCCCACCAACAAACCGGGCGGCCCGACGACGACCACGACAGGGGGAAAGATGATCAAGGTCGAAAACCTTCACAGGCATTTCGGCGGCTTTCGAGCCGTGGACGGGGCCAGCATCGAAATCAGGACCGGGTCGATCACCGGGTTGATCGGGCCCAACGGGGCGGGCAAGACCACCTTGTTCAACGTGATCGCCGGACGCCTGCCGCCCACTTCCGGCCGGGTGATGATGGACGGCGAGGATATCACCGGCATGGCGCCGCATGTCCTGTTCGGCAAGGGGTTACTGCGCACCTTTCAGATCGCCCATGAATTCGGCTCGATGACGGTGCGCGAGAACCTGATGATGGTGCCCGCCCAGCAATCGGGCGAAACCCTGTGGAACGCCTGTTTCCGCCGTGGGTCCGTGGCATCGCAGGAGCGCGCCTTGCGCGAGCGCGCCGACGAGGTTCTGGATTTTCTGACCATCTCGCATCTGGCCGACCAGAAGGCCGCCATGATTTCCGGCGGCCAGAAAAAGCTGCTGGAACTGGGCCGCACCATGATGGTCGATGCCAAGATCGTCTTTCTGGACGAGGTCGGCGCCGGCGTGAACCGCACGCTTTTGAACACCATCGGCGATGCGATCAAGCGGCTGAACAAGGAACGCGGCTATACCATTTGCGTGATCGAACATGACATGGATTTCATTGCACGCATGTGCAACCCCGTGATCTGCATGGCCGAAGGCCGGGTTCTGGCCCAGGGCACGGTTGACGAGGTCAAGAACGACGAGCGGGTGATAGAGGCCTATCTGGGCACCGGATTGAAGAACAAGGTCAAAGAGGAGGCCGCCCATGGCTAAGGTCAGTCCCGGAACTCAGGATGCTTTCTTGTCTCAAGATCACTCCCTTGCCGCCAAGGCATCGGCGCGGAGGCTGAATCTCCGCGTAAAATCCCCGGCGGACGGCGCGGTGCAGCATGGCTGAACCCTTCCTGATCGGAGAGACGATGACCGGCGGTTACGGCGCCGTGGACATCCTGCATTCCTGCACCATTGCGGTCGAAAAGGGTCAGATCGCGGTCATCGTCGGCCCCAATGGCGCGGGAAAATCCACCGCGATGAAGGCGGTCTTCGGCATGCTGAAACTGCGCGGCGGCCATGTGCGGCTGGACGGCGAGGACATCACCGCCCTGTCCCCGCAGGCGCGGGTGCGCAAGGGCATGGGATTTGTACCCCAGACCCACAACATCTTTACCTCGATGACGGTCGAGGAAAACCTTGAAATGGGGGCCTTCATCCGCACCGACGAAATCGCCGACACCATGGCGCAGA